>NZ_JBBNAH010000021.1:0-1447 GCF_037994325.1 Pseudomonas sp. | reverse complement strand
ACCGCTTCCTCTTCCAAGACCTCTCCAACCTCGCCAGCCGCTTGCCCAAACTGGCGCGCGGCATTCGCCTGTGGCTGAACAACCTGAAACGCACCTTGGCGGCGCTGCTCGGCGGCTTGAAAGCCGAAGGGCATGTGGTCAGCGATACCCAGGCGCTGGGACTGGTGGTGGAACAGATCACCCTGACCCTGCTGTTCTCCCTCGACTACCAACGCATCCTGGGCAACAGCGGCGAAAGTCGCCTGGTGGTGTTTCAAGTGATGATGCTGGTGACCCCGCACATGCAAGACGACTCACGGGGCACAGCCGAGTTTTTGGCGCAGCGCTACCTGCAAGCCTGAAGGCAGCGCTGACCGCGGTTATTTTTTCTTGCGCGGCCCGGTGTTAAAGCTGGGCACTTTGCGAATGGCTTTAACCGGAGCCTCTAGTGGCTCGGCGCTTTCGGTCCATTTGCCCAGGGTTTTCTTGCCGCCCCCACCGCCGGTTTTCGGTTTTTTTGGCTTCTTCGGTTTTTTCAGCACCTGGCCGCTGGGATCGGTCAACGGCACCCGGTGTTCGGGTTCGAAGTCTTGCTCCTCGCTGCGTTGCAGGGTTTGACGGGTCAGCACTTCGATGGCCGACAACAGGTTCACTTCATCAGCACACACCAGCGAAATCGCCTGGCCGCTGTTGCCCGCGCGGCCGGTACGGCCAATGCGGTGCACATAATCTTCGGCAACGATCGGCAGGTCGAAGTTGACCACCAGCGGCAGGTCGTCGATATCCAGGCCACGGGCGGCCACATCGGTGGCCACCAAGATTTGAATCTCGCGCGTTTTGAAGCGATCCAGCGCGCGCTGACGCGTGGCCTGCGGCTTGTCACCATGGATGCCGTCGGCATTTACGCCCAGGGCTTGCAGGGTTTCGCAGAGTTCGTCGACGCCATTGCGGGTTTTGGCAAAGACCAATACCTGGCCCCAGCGGTGCTTTTTCAGCAGGTGCTTGAACAGCTCCGGCTTGCGTTTTTTATCCACCGGAATAATCCACTGCTTGACGCTGCTGGCCGCCACGTTGCGCGGGCTGACTTCGATGCTCAGTGGGTCATTCAGGGTGTTGCTGGCCAGGGCGCGAATGGCGTCGGAGAAGGTCGCGGAGAACAGCAGGGTTTGGCGCTTTTTCGGCAGCGCGGCGTAAATATCGCGCAGCTCTTCGGAAAAGCCGAGGTCGAGCATACGGTCGGCTTCATCGAGAATCAGGGTTTGCAGCTGGTTGAACTTCACCGCGTTCTGGCGGAATAGGTCGAGCAAGCGACCGGGCGTGGCGACCAGAATATCCACGCCTTTGCGCAGCTTCATCATTTGCGGGTTGATGCTGACGCCGCCATACACCGCGTAGGTGCTCAGCGGCAGATGTTGGCCATACACACGGATGCTTTCGTGCACTTGCTCGGCCAGTTCGCGGGTTGGGC
>NZ_JBBNAH010000020.1:0-3820 GCF_037994325.1 Pseudomonas sp. | reverse complement strand
GCCAGGTTCAGTGCTACGCAATAGGTCAGTTAGGCTTCCAATCCGTTCCAGTCCACAGAGGCAAGGACGCCCGAACCAGCAAGAGCCGATTCGGGCGTTAGGGTGTTGACCGCGTGACATGCAGTTTGGTTTTACTGCTATTGCACCTGTACCTGCACCTGCCCACGGGTGGGCGACACTTCAACGTGTGCATGCATTTTTTCTACGCCGCCACCATGGCGCATGCCGCGTACCGGGCAAGCGTCGAGGTAATCCAAACCCACCGCCAACTTCAGGTGCCGCTCGGCACGGGTCAGGCAGTTGGTTACGTCAAAGCTGTACCAGGCGTCGTCCAGCCAGGCTTCGGCCCAGGCGTGGCTGGCCAGGTGGTCGCTGCTGTCGGTGTACAGGTAGCCAGACACATAACGCGCCGGCACGCCCAGGCTGCGGGCGCAGGCGATAAAGGCGTGGGTTTGGTCCTGGCACACGCCCTTGCCGCTGGCGAAGGCTTCGGCGGCACTGGTTTTTACGTCAGTGGAGTCCGGCACATAACGGATATGGGCGTTCAGGCGGTTCATCAAGTCGATCATGCACGTGCGGTCACGGCGGTTGCTGCATTGCGCTTGGGCGAAGTCGCGCAGGGCCGCGTCGGCTTCAGTCAAACGGGTGGTGCGCAGAAACGGTAACGGCGATTGCTCTTCGTGCTCGCACTCGCGGTTTTCGTCGATTTCAACCTGGCCGCGGGCGCCGAGAATAATGCTTTCATGCGGCTCATCCATGGTCAGTACATGGAGGATATTGCCGTACGGATCGACCTGCGCACGCACCGGGCGCGGCAGGTTGAGCTCCCAACTGATCACCTGCTGACGCTCGCTGTCGTGCGGGGTCATGCGCAGGTATTGGATGCTGTTACGCACCTGATCTTCGTAGTGATAGGTGGTGTCATGGCTGATCGAGAGTCTCATGCGACCTCCAGGTAAGACGCTTGAATGCTTTGGCCTAGCTGGCGCACCAGTAGGATGAAATCGGTGAGCCAGCCGTGCAGGCCTTCGTCGAGCACTTCGTTAATGCTGGTATAGCGCAACCGCGCTTCCAGCTCCGCCGCCAGGCGCTGGGCCGGACGACCGTTATCGCCGGGCAGGCTGGCGAGCATCAGGTTCAGCTCGTCCATGCACGAGCGCAGCGAACGGGGTACATCAGCACGTAGCAACAACAGCTCCGCCACCTTGCGGGTGTTGGGCGAGCCACGGTAGATCTCGGCGAAGGCTTCAAAAGAAGACAACGCGCGCAGCAAAGCGGTCCATTGGTAATAGCTGCGGGCTGGGCGACCGTCGTTTTCGTCGATGTCTTCGCCAAGCATTTCGTAGCGGGCATCAAGCAAACGCAGGGTGTTGTCGGCGCGTTCGAGAAAGGTGCCCAAGCGGATAAAGCGGTAGGGGTCGCCACGCATAATGGTGCCGAAAGTGGCGCCGCGGAACAGGTGGTTACGCTCCTTGGCCCACTCGCAGAAACGGCTGATGCCGTAGCGGCCCAGGCCCTGCTCGGCAATGCCGCGAATTTCCAGCCAGGTGGCGTTGATGTTTTCCCACATATCGGCGGTGATCCGCCCGCGCACGGCGTGGGCGTTGGTGCGTGCTGCTTGCAGGCAGCAATAGATGCTCGCCGGGTTTTCTGAATCCAGGGCAAAAAAGTGCAACATGCGCTCGGCATGCAGCGGGCCATGGCGTTCGAGGTATTCGTCCAGCGTGCCGGTAATCAGCAACGGCAGCGCCAACTCTTCCAAGCCATTGTCGCGCCCGTCTTGCGGCATCAACGACAGCGAGTAACTCACTTCCAGCATGCGTGCGAGGTTCTCGGCACGCTCCAGGTAGCGCGACATCCAGTACAGGTCAGAGGCAGTACGGCTCAGCATAATTAGTCCTCCACCACCCAGGTGTCTTTGGTGCCACCGCCTTGCGACGAGTTCACCACCAGCGAGCCTTCTCGCAGCGCCACGCGGGTCAAGCCGCCGGGCACTACACGGGTGTCTTTGCCGGAGAGCACAAAGGGGCGCAAATCGATATGGCGCGGGGCGATGCCGTTTTCCACAAAGGTTGGGCAGGTCGACAGGCACAGGGTTGGCTGAGCGATATACGCCTCAGGCCGGGCGATTAAACGCGCGCGGAAGTTTTCGATTTCCGCCTTGCTTGCCGCCGGGCCCACCAACATGCCGTAACCACCGGAGCCTTGGGTTTCTTTGACCACCAGTTGCTCGAGGTTGGCCAGCACGTGCTGCAATTCCACCGGCTTGCGGCACTGGAAGGTCGGCACGTTTTTCAGAATGGGCTCTTCGTCGAGGTAGAAGCGGATCATCTCGCCGACATAGGGATAGATAGATTTGTCGTCCGCCACCCCAGTGCCGATGGCGTTGGCCAGCACCACATTGCCGCTGCGGTAAGTCGACAACAGGCCCGGCACACCGAGCATCGAGTCGGGGTTGAACGCCAACGGATCAAGGAAGGCATCGTCCAGACGGCGGTAGATCACATCCACCTGTTTGGCGCCGGCGGTGGTGCGCATAAAGACCTTGTCGTCACGCACAAACAGGTCGGCACCTTCCACCAGTTCCACGCCCATTTCCCGGGAGAGGAAGGCGTGTTCAAAGTAAGCGCTGTTGTAACGCCCTGGCGTTAGCACCACCACCGTGGGGTTATCCAACGGGCTGGAGCTTTTTAGGGTATCGAGCAACAGGCTCGGGTAATGGTCGATGGGCAATACGCGCTGGGCGGCAAACAGCTCCGGGAACAGGCGCATCATCATCTTGCGGTCTTCGAGCATGTAGCTCACGCCGCTGGGGGTACGCAGGTTGTCTTCGAGCACGTAGTAAGTGCCATCGCCATCGCGCACCAGGTCGACCCCGGAGATATGCGCATACAGATCGCGGTGCAGGTTCAAGCCCTGCATCGCCAACTGATAGCCCTCGTTGGCCAGCACCTGCTCAGCCGGCACGATGCCGGCCTTGATAATGCGTTGGTCGTGATAGAGGTCGGCGAGAAACATATTTAACGCCTGCACCCGCTGGATGCAGCCGCGTTCAACTATCCGCCACTCACTGGCCGGAATACTGCGCGGGATGATATCGAAGGGAATAAGACGCTCGGTGCCCTGGTCGTCGCCGTACAGGGTGAACGTGATACCTGCTCGGTGGAACAGCAGGTCTGCTTCGCGGCGGCGCTGGGCCAATAGCTCATCCGGGGTATCCGCCAGCCAACGGGCGAATTCTCGGTAATGCGGACGGCATTCGCCGTTCGCCAGGTACATCTCGTCATAAAAGGTGCGGGTCATGCCGTACTCCTTGTCACCCGGACGTGCATAACTATTGCAAACCCCGAGCCATCCGTCTTATTCGTTATAAATCAAATACTTGCAAATAAGACCCAGCTGTAACGCACCAATAACGCGCATTCCCTGGGCCGCTGTGCGCGGCCACGCCCTGTTGCGCGGCAACCGCTGGCGAAGGCGAGACAAGCGCCTGTGCAGCCTGTTTCCCTATGACCAGCATAGCCAGAGTTGATTTCAACAAAATACCAGTGCCCCAGATAATTGCGCCCATCGCGCCGTCGGCCATGCTGCCCCAAGCCTGTCGACCGCGCTGTAGCTCATGGCCCACAAGGCCCGCGATTGTTCCTGACTTGGCCGACTCCTTTACGGCCATCCGCTCCAGACCGCCCACCAGGCGGTCTTTTTTTGCCCGCGATTGCCCTGCCACCGTCGTCCCCGCGAACGACGCTGATCATCAGGAAAACGCGAGTTGCAGCCAGCGCCGATAAAACCCTTCCGCCACCTGATTCAGTGCCGCCAC
>NZ_JBBNAH010000019.1:0-10683 GCF_037994325.1 Pseudomonas sp. | reverse complement strand
CACCTACACCCGCACCACTCTGGATCCCCGCCTGCGCGGGGACGACGGTGTAGATGTGGGTGGCGCCGTCAAAAAACCCTTCATCACCCACGCGCAATCCAACCACACACCACGCTTCCCCCTCAGGTAAACTGCGCGGCCGTTTTTTCTGTACCGGAATTCATCATGACCAACGCGCAATCTGCTCGTGCCATTGGCATCGACTTTGGCACGTCCAACTCCACCGTCGGCTGGCTGCGCCCCGGCGAAGAATCGTTGCTGGTGCTGGAAGACGGAAAAATCACCCTGCCTTCGGTGGTGTTTTTTAATTTTGAAGAACGCCGCCCGGTGTATGGCCGCCTGGCCTTGCATGAGTATCTGGAAGGCTACGAAGGCCGCCTGATGCGCTCGCTGAAAAGCCTGCTGGGTTCCAAGCTGCTGAAAAGTGAGACCGCCGTGCTGGGCAGCGCCCTGCCGTTTAAAGACATTCTTGGTTTCTTTATTGGCGAGCTAAAAACCCGCGCCGAACACGTGGCCGAGCGCCCATTCGAACAAGTGGTATTGGGCCGCCCGGTGTTCTTTGTTGATGACGATGAAAAAGCCGATAAAGAAGCCGAAGACACCCTGGTCGGCGTAGCGAAAAAGCTCGGTTTTAAGGATGTGTCGTTCCAATACGAACCCATCGCCGCCGCCTTCGACTACGAAAGCACCCTGAGCCGTGAAGAGCTGGTGCTGATCGTCGACATCGGCGGTGGTACTTCGGACTTCTCGCTGATTCGCCTGGCCCCCGAGCGCCATATGCTGCCCGAGCGGCAGAGCGATATTCTCGCCACCGGCGGTGTGCATATCGGCGGTACCGACTTCGACAAGCAACTGAGTCTGGCCGGTGTTATGCCACTGTTCGGCTACGGCAGCCGGATGAAAAACCAGGCCTATATGCCCACCAGCCACCACCTGAATATGGTCACCTGGCACACCATCAACGCCGTGTACTCGCAGCAGTCGCAAACCGCGCTAAAAAACATGCGCTACGACGCCGTGGACACCGAAGGCCTCGACCGTTTCTACAAGCTCATCGAGCAACGCGCTGGGCATTGGCTGGCCATGCAAGTGGAACAAAGCAAAATCGAACTGACCGAAATGGACAGCCGCAATATCTCGCTTGAGCGTATCGAGCCGGGCCTGGTGGCAGAGCTGAATCGTCAGCTGTTTGATGAGTCCATAGACGTATTGCTCGGCAAGGTAAACGGCAGCGTATTGCAGCTATTGGCCGACGCGGGCGTCAGCACCGAAGACATCGACACCGTGTTTTTTACCGGCGGCTCCAGCGGCATTCCGGCGCTGCGCGGCAATATCCAACGCCTGCTACCCAACGCCCGCCATGCCGAAGGCGACTCGTTCGGCAGTATCGGCAGCGGCCTCGCCATTGAAGCGAAAAAACGCTACGGCTAAACGCAAAACCGCCGGTGATCTCGTGGGGTGTGCTATGCGCCCCAAGCGGTTGACCTGATATCGCCAGGGTGCGCGCAGCACACCCTACGAGACGGCTATCACCTCCGACTCCTGGCCATTGACCAGCACCACATCCCCCGGCGCCTTACCGAGCAAGCTCTGGCCCATCGGTGAGCGCGGGGTGATGGTCATGATTTCGGCATCGCCGAATTGCACTTTTAACCCGGCACCATCGGGGCCGAGGAAGAGTTGGCGCCGGTGGCCGCTGTCACTTTCCAACAGCACCAGCGCGCTCAGTTGAATGCCCTGCTGCGCATCGAAATCACGCAACGGCAAGTTGCGATAGGCCGCTAGCGCCTGCTCAATTTCCGCCACCCGCCGCGATTGGCCATGGGCCAGATAACCCGCTTCCAACCCTAAGGTGTCGTACTTGTTTTCGGCGACGTTTTCTTCGTGGGTGGCCGCCTCATAGGCGGTTTGCAACGCAACCTGCGCGGTGTGCAAATCGGCTTCAAGTTTGGCGATGATCAGGGCGTGCAGATGGGCTTTGTTCATGGGCGCCATTGTGTCGTCCTGCTCGGTGTTTATGAAGCGCTTTTGCTAGAGTTGGCCACCGGCCTTGGCCAACTGTTCTGGAGCGCTCCATGTCCCCCTTCAAGGTATCTGCCCTCGTTATTACCGTCGCCTTGCTAAGCGCCTGCGGCCTCGGCGAAACCGCCGCACAGGCCGAGCTGCAAGCCAAGCAAGCACAACAGCTGCAAGAGCAGAAAAAGCAATTGGAGGCGCAGATCAATGCCGCGAACGCGCTGAACAACGAGCGCTTGAAGAAGGCGACCGAAGAGCAATAACGGTCGCCTGGGCGGCGCTTATTTTTTCTTCAGGCAGTCGCTCATAAAGGCTTTGCGCTCGTCACCTTTCAGGGCTTTGGCGGTGGCGTCGGCGTTACAGGTTTTCATCCGTTCCTGCGGGGTGGCGGCTTTGCTATCAGCCTTCAGGCAGGTGCTCATAAAGGCTTTGCGCTCATCGCCTTTAAGTGCTTTTGTCGTGGCGTCGGCGTTGCAGGTTTTCATCCGTTCTTGCGGGGTGGCGGCAAAGGATGGAGCGCTGAGGGCAGACAGCGTCAATAAGGCAGTAAGCAAACGGTGCATGGCATTTCTCCTGAGTAAACGGCGCACCGCTAGAGCTTAGCCAGTGCCCGGCGCTTTGCTCAGTGTGCAGGTACTCTTAGTTTGCAGGTACTAAGGTCATCTCCACCGGCTCGCCAGGGTTGTGTTGGCGTAGTTGCAGAATGTCCTTGGTGGCCATCAGCACCTCGGTTTTGTAACGCTGGCCTTCTTCGATCATCACCAGGTCAGCGCCATCTTGCTGCCATTGACCGAAGGCCGGTTTGTTACCGGCAGAGGCAAGCACCAAAGTGCCGTCGGAGAGAAACACATAGAGCATGCCTTTGCTCACGGTCGGCGACTCGCTGACGCTCCATACCCGATTAACAAAACTGGCCGGCTCTGGTGTTTCAGAGCAAGCACCGAGCACCAGCACGGCAAGCAGTGGCAGCAAAAAGCGCAGACGTTTAACAGGCATCGGCAAAGTCCTTGGCAAAATCCTTGGAGAGTCTGGCAACGGCCAGCGGCATACTTAGGCAACGTGCCGGGTCGCCAGGTTCAGCGCACGCCCAATTAAAGACCTGAGGTGTTTGATGGACTCCAGCGCAACCCTGCTGGCCGGCTTGGTGTTTGGCTCAATTGGCCTGGGGTATCTGATTTACGGCAAACGCCAGGGCCATGCGGTGGCCTGGGTGTGTGGTCTGGCCCTGATGGTTTACAGCTACTTTATTAGCGACCCGTATCTGCTGGTGGCCATTGGTGTCGGGCTGATGCTGGTGCCGCGCTTTGTGCGCCTGTGAGCGGCGAAATAACTCGAACTTAGTTAAAGCGAGGCGGCTCAAAAATCAGGCAAGCCGACAACGGCCCCCCACAAGGAATATCACCATGTACAAAACCAAACTCCTCGCGGCATTTTGTGCACTGGCAGCAGTGACAGGTTGCGCCAGCAAGCTGGAAAACCCGGTCGATTACGTGACCTACCGCAACGAACCGCTGGTCAAACAAGTCGACGTTGGCATGACCAAATCGCAAACCCTGACCCTTGGCGGCCCACCCTCCACCGAACTGAACCGCACCGTGCGCTCAGGCACCTGCAATAACTACGTGATGGAAAAAGACGGCGCCAAACAGGTGTACTACGTAAGCTTTGATGCCAACGACCGGGTCGATGGCAAGGGCTTTATGACCTGTGAGCAGATGGAACACAACGAACGGGTTAAGTAAGGCTTCGATCGGCTGCGCGTCGGCGGGGCCACGTTAAAAACGCCTTTGCAATGCTCATTGGCTACAGCCAACTGCGCTTACAAAGGCGTTTTTGCCTCGCCCCGCTCTAGCTCGCTCGATCTGGATTTTTATCGCCAGTGACGGCCAAAAAACAAAATCAAAAGCTCGCGATTTTGACGTTAGCTTTGCCCTAACGGACGCAGGCGATACTGCGGCGGCAGCTGTTCCATGCCGCTGACGGTAACGTTGAGGTTTTTCCAACGCCCATCCTTGATGCCGTAGATGCAGCCATGCACCGATAGCGCTTGCCCGCGGTGCCAGGCGTTTTGTACCAGGGTGGTGTGGCTGACGTTGGCCACTTGCTGAATCACGTTCAGTTCGCACAAACGGTCGACTTGCTCTTCTTCGGTCGGCAGCTGCGCCAGGTGGTCGCGCTGTTCGTAGTAAAGGTCGCGGATTGAGCGAATCCAGCCGTCGATCAAGCCCAGTTGCACATCCTTCATTGAAGCCCTTACACCGCCACAGCCGTAGTGGCCGGTGACCAGAATGTGTTTCACCTTGAGCACATCCACGGCGTACTGAATGACCGACATGCAGTTAAGGTCGGTGTGCAGCACCACGTTAGCGACGTTGCGGTGCACAAACAAATCGCCGGGCAGCAGGCCGACAATTTCGTTGGCCGGTACACGCGCATCCGAGCAGCCAATCCACAGGTATTCCGGCACCTGCTGGCGGGCGAGTTTTTCGAAAAACTCCGGGTCTTCCTGATTGATGGCCTCTGCCCAACGCGCGTTGTTGTCAAACAGGTGCTGTAGATCACTCATGGCCGTCGCTCCGAAAAAAATCGATGCACACCCTAGGGTGCGTGTGGGGGCTTTGACAAGCGGGTTGTGGCTCAGGTCACAGACCAATCACGGCTGTGGCCGGCGGTGAAAGGCTTGGCGCAACAGCCAGACAATCAACAATAGCCCTAACCCCAGCACCACACTCACGCCCCATTGCAGCGTACCGGCGTAGCGGAACATATCCGCTGGAGCAAAGCTCGGTGCACGGACCATACGCTGTTCGGCCGCCGGGCCGCTGGTGGGGATATTGGCCAGGCCATCGCCGTCGGTATCCGGCAGGCGACGGATATGGTCGAGCAAGCCCTGCCACTCCTTGTACTCCTGCACGCCAGGGGTATTGGGGTCGGCGTCGATAATCGCGTCGTTCAGTTCGGCAAGCGGCTTACCGTTGGCGTCTTTGGGCACCACGGTCATCAGGCCTTTGCTCAGGTCAGAAATCAGCCAGGTAAAACTGCCGACGTAACTGCTGGCGCCAATGCTGTACAGGCGCGGGTCGTTAAGGTCGAGGTCGCGGTAGCCGCTTTTGTCGTCGCCCAGTTCAATCCGGCTAACCCGGTCAAACGGCACGCGGTAGGGGTTGTAGCTAAAGCGTAAGCCGGCGACGCGGGGAAAGTAGCTGTCGCTGTCGCGCATCTGATAGGCCAGCAGCAGCACCTCCAAAATGCTCTTCAGCTCTTTGCCGCTGACATACACCTTGACCAGTGGATAACCCGGTGCGTCGTCCAACTGGCCAATGCCCAGCGGTGCGATGCGGAATAAATCAGACACCGCCTGCACGCCCGTACGGCCCTCAATCATGTCATCGCGGATGGTGCCGTTGCCGGTGAAGGCGATATCGCTGCCGGTGGCATCGCGCAGCGCATCGGTGACCAGGTTGGCGAGAATCGGATCGTCGTGTTCGCGGGTCAGGGTTTTGTCGACCTTGGCCAGCGGCTGATCAAAGCGATACCCCTTGGGCGCCAGCATCTGTTGGCTGACCTGCTGTTTGAACGCTTCGACCTGAGTGGTGATCACGCCGTCGCCAGCCGTTTGGTCATTGACCGGGTGCAGGCTGTAATCGCGCACCTGGGTTTTGCCGTCCTCGCCCAGTTGCATATGCAGTTCGCCCAAGTACTGGATTTCCGAACCGGCCTGCACCACCGGCGTATGGCCGTTGACCAGCACCGGTTGCGGCAGCGCCGTGTGCGAATGGCCGCCGACGACGATATCAATGCCCGGCACCTGCTCGACCATTTCTACTTCTTCGCCGCGCCAGCTGCCGTCGTCCTGCTGCGCCACGCCCATATGGGAGAGCAGGATCACCACATCAACCTTGTCCTCTTCCTTGAGTTTTTTCACCATGGCCTTGGCAGTTTCGATGGGGTCGGCAAAGGTCACCGGTGCCGTCATCGGCGAGACGGTAATGGCGTTGTAGCCGAGCAAACCAAACAGACCAAAACGGATACCGCCCTTGTCGATGACCTTGTAGGGCACGATGCGCCCGGCGTCCTGGTGCGCTTTAAGGCTGTCATCGTTGGGGTTGTTGGGGTCGAACTGGATATTGCTGGCGAGCACCGGTACCAGCTTGGCGCCCTCGGCTTTCGAGGCGGCGGTGAGCATGGCGGCCAGGCCCATGGGGCGGAAGTCGAACTCATGGTTGCCGAGGGTGGTGGCATCAAAGCCGATCTCACTCATCAAACGCAGCTCACTGCCGGCTTCGCGGCTGATGGTGTGAAACAGCGTACCCATGGTGAAGTCGCCGGCATCAAGCAACAGCAACGGCTGCTCGCCCGCCGCAGCGCGGCGCTGTTTAACCAGGGTGGCCAGACGCGCCACACCGCCGACGGTGCCGTCGTCATTAACAGTGGCCGGGGTGTACTCATTGTTAGGCCCGAAACCCAACAGGCGCGACTGCCAGTCGTTGGTGTGCAGCACGGTGAAGTCGCGGGGGGCGGCGGTGGCCGAGGCCAGGGTTGCACTCAGCAGCAAGCCGAAAACGAGGGGGCGCAGCAGGGGCATGAAAAAGTCCTTATTCATCGCGGTATTGATGCCGGCCGCGAGTATGGCCGCCCCCTCCAGCGACAACAGCGACCGAACGCGTCGGCCGCTGTAGCAGATCAGGCCGCAGCGCTAATCAAACAAGGTGCAAGCCATCACCAAGGCGTCTTCGCGGCCACCGGGCGCGGGGTAATAATCGCGGCGGCGACCGATTTCATTAAACCCATAACGCTCGTACAAGCGATACGCCGACAGGTTACTGGCACGCACCTCCAAAAAACACTCGCCGGCCTTAAGCTCATACGCGCGCTGCATCACCCGCTCCAGCAACTTCAGCCCCAGCCCGCGGCCCTGGCACAGCGGCGCCACGGTGATATTAAGCAGGTGGGCTTCGTCGATAATCACGCTAAGCACCGCATGCCCTACCTGACGCTCGCCTTCAAACATCACCCAGCAGTCATAGCTGCTCAGGCCGTCATGGAACAGCTTGCGCGACCAGGGGTGGCTAAAGGCAGCGCATTCGATCAGCACAACTGCATCAAGATCCGCCTCGGTCATCGGGCGGAAAGTAACCACGTCATTCATGCAGCGACTCGACTCCCGAACTCTGCCAGCGGCGCATCACACGTTGCATCGCCTGCCACAGCGGCGCCTTGCGCGCCGGCTCGTCCATCAACAACTCCAAGCTTGGAACTGCCCAAGCAGCGCCCAACCCTTCCACCTGCAACTCGCGGTTATAGGCCTCAGCATCGGCCTCACCGGCAAACCGAATCGCTGGCAGGCCGACCAGCCACAAGCACTTGCATTCCGGCTCCTCTTCCAGGCGCGCCATCAAAAAGCCCTGCACATACTCCAACGCCGCTTGCGGGCCTTGATCCATGGTGCCGCGCGCCAACAACGGCCAACGTACCGGCTCGCCGATAATTTGCGGACTGTCCGGCAGGCCGGCGGCACGCAACAGATCTTTCAACAACAGATAAGCAGGATCACGCGCAGCGAAGGGTTCGCCTGTGGACAACTCGGCAAGAATCACACACGAGCCCGCGCGCAACAGTTGCAGACTAAAACGTGGTGGTGCCACAGGGGCCACTTTCGCCGGGGCAACAGCGGCCTCTTCCTCCGCGGCCACCGGCTGCGGCTTGGCCTCCACCCGTGCAGTTGGGCGTGGCACTTCAATTTTCGGCCGCTCGCTAACAACCGCAGCGGCAGGTTCCACGACTGGCGCAACGTGGGCTTGTGGGGCGGCGGCAGCTTCTTTAACCGAGGCAACAGCGGCGGTCGGCTCCGGCTCGGCCGCCAGCGGCGCCAACAACTCCGGGCGCGAAGGCGCCGCAAAAGGCAGCGCAACACGCGGCAGCCAACTGGCCACCTGCATAGCATTCAAAAAAGCGCGACGGCGCAGTTCAGTGATCATTTCAGCTCCACACGCGGACTAGCATCGGCGTGACTGACGCGACAAAGGCGCGATTGTCGCCGCAAAGGCAGGTGCGGGGAAAGGGTGGTGTCCACGCAGATGGCGTTGGCTGCTGTAAGAGCGAGCTTGCTGGCTCCTACAGGAGATTACCGAGCCGCTTTTGATCTGGCTTGTGATCTTGATCTGGCTCTTGATCTACCCGCCCCTTTCACCGCAAGGCCGAGTGGAGTCGTTGAGTAAGGGGTTGAGCGGCAGGGACGCCGCGAGAGGCACATCGGGCCATGGAAGGCCCGTTGTGCCGTTCCCCTGGAGCAACGACGCAACGAGGGAACCTGGAGCGCAGCGCAAGGCCAAGGTAGGGGCTAGACCTTTTGGTTTCTTTTGGGGCAATGCCAAAAGAAACTCGCGCGTAAGGCGCGAAACAAAACACCAAGCCCACGCGGTAATGAAGAAAACCGAAATCTGGCGTGCACGGTGCGCGCGTAGGCTCACCTAATTAATCGGCGTAGCCGTAAGGTTCGCCCGAATATCAGCATTCTGCGCCTTAATCCCATACATCGCCGTAACAGCCCCACCCGTAGGATGCACATTCTGCAACCGATCCACATTCACCTCTTTGAAGGTAATCCGCCCATTCACCGCAAACCCCAGCGGATCGGGCGTGACATTAGTACCGGCATTGGCCCCACTCTTAACCTTCACCTTAGTCGGCGCCACATCCAGATTGAGATCGGCATTGACCCCATAGGTGTTGGCATTCGGATTATTCGGGTCCCCATCGGAGGTGGAGAAGTTGTCGATCACCAACTGCGCGCCAGTGCCATTACCAGCCGTGCGATTGGTCTCCCACAACACTTGGTTGCGCTTCTCATCAGTGGCCACGCCATTGACCGAACTGTCCACAGTCGTATCGCGGACAAACACACTTTTGAGTTTTACCGAAACGCCTTCATTGCCACGGTCTTCCCAGCGCCCGCCCCCCGCACTGCAGGCACTGGCAGTAGCGCCGCTGCCACCGACACACAGCGCCCCGGCGCCGCCCGAACTCAAGGCCAAGGTTGAGCCCTGTTCATAGCGTTTGAGCATGATCCGCCCCAGGCTGGTGCCGGTTGCCCGGTCGCCCCAACGCACATCGCTGACATCCAGCGTCGACCAGTATGTGCCCTTACGCAGTTCTACCCCGCCCTTCTCCCCCGCCGCGCCGCTGCTGATATCCAGAGTGCCGTCGCGAAAGTGCATGTCGTAGCTGGTGCCGGATAACCACAGGCCTTTGCCAGTTTCATCAACGGTGATCGCCGCCCGCGCCTCGCTCACGTAAAAGTCGGCGTTGTAGCGAATGCCGCTGCCACTAAAACCGCCCGGCTGGATGGTCAGCTGGCCATTTACGGTGAAGTCATAGGCGGGGAAGATTTCCATCAGCACCAGCAGCTCGGTGCCGCCTTGCAATGGCGCATTGGCCGTACCCACCCGCAAGCCATCAAAGCTGTAGCTGCCTTTGATGTTGTTCAGGCCCAAGCGCAGGCCGTCAAAGTGGCCGTTGTAATTGCCTTTGCTCATATCACTCAGGCTGCCGGCGTAGCAGCCGGTACTGGCCCCGGCGGCGCAGCTTTTGGTCAGGTCGAGGGTCAGTTGCCCTGTGCCGTTGGTGCGCAAGCCGCTAAACCACATGCTGTTGCCGTTATCGGTGAGCGAAACCGAGCTGTTGACCATGTTCCAGCTGACATCGGCGGTCACGCCTTTAAGGCCGGAGTTGATGTCGCCACCGGGGCGCAGTTTCAGCCAGTTTTGTTTGGCACCATCGTCGGCAAAGTTGAGGTCGATGCCCAGGCTGCCGAGTTTCTGGTTGCTGGCATTACCAATGATCAGCCCACCTAAGGTGGCGTTCAGGCGTAGGTCGGGGAATTTGACCTGGACAGAGTTGCCAGTAGCATCACCTGCCAGATCGAGGGTCAGGCCACTGGTGCTGCTGAGTACGCCGGAGAAGTTTTCCGCGCGCAGCACACCTTCGTCCTGGTACTGGAACAGGCTGTTGCTAATGGTCAGGTTGGGGCGGATACGAATGCCCTGGCCGCTGGCGCCGCCGCTACCGATGCTCAGGCTGCCGCCCAGCCGCAGGTCGAGGTTGAGTGAGCCAAAGCTTTTGCTGGCGTTGGCGTCGCGGGTGTCGGGGTTGCTGGGCGTCACCGGCACGCCGGCCACCGGGTCGCTGTGGGCCAGGTCCAGGCTGATGCCGCCGATACTGGCCAACAACCGCGAGCTGCCAAGGTCGAGTTTGACTTCTTTGCCGCTGCCGCCGCTGACGATATCCAGATAGGCACTGTTGAGGTAAGCGTCAAAGGACATGCCGTTGACGATCAAGTCATAGCCGTTGTCGCGGTAGTAAAAGGTCACGTCGGTGAGCGATAGCTTGCTGTCGTCCAGGCCAATACCACTCACACCGCTGGCGCCGCCGCCACGGATTTTCAGGGTGGCGCCCAAGGTGTAGAACGCGCGAAAACTACCAAAGCTGTTGCTGCTGCCGGCCATCTCGACATTGTTGACGGCCAACTGCTGCGCACCCGCTTTGTGCTCGACCACCAGTTGATTGCCGACCACGTCGATCTTGGTGGTTGAGCTGGACGTTGCTCCGGTGGCGGGGCGATTGCTGACGTCTTTGAGCGCCAGGGTTTTGCCGTCTTCGCTGTAGCTG
>NZ_JBBNAH010000018.1:0-8770 GCF_037994325.1 Pseudomonas sp. | reverse complement strand
ACGGCAAACGCTCGCTGCTCGACAAAATGCCCGGCGACCGCTGGCAAAAATTCGCCAACCTGCGCCTGTACCTGAGCTTTATGTGGAGCCACCCCGGCAAGAAACTGCTGTTTATGGGCTGCGAATTCGGCCAATGGCGCGAATGGAGCCACGACCACGAACTGGACTGGTACCTGCTGCGCTACGGCGAACACCAAGGCGCGCAAAACCTGGTGAAAACCCTCAACCACCTGTACCGCGAACACCCGGCCCTGCACCAACGCGACGGCCGCGCCGAAGGCTTCCAATGGCTAATCGGCGACGACGCCACCAACAGCGTCTACGCCTGGCTGCGCCATGGCGACGACGGCGCGCCGCTGCTGGTCGTCCACAACTTCACCCCCGTACCCCGCGAAGGCTACCGCGTCGGCGTGCCCCAAGCAGGGGAGTGGCAGGTGCTGCTCAACAGCGATGCTGAGCATTACGCCGGCTCGAACGCCGGGAGTCATGGTGCCGTGCATACGCAAGGGGAAGAGAGCCACGGGCAAGTGCAATCGTTACTGCTGAACCTGCCGCCGCTGGGAACGTTGATCCTTAAACCCTGAGCGAAAGCTGGTAGGGCAACGCCAACGCGTCAGCCTCAGCCCTCACCCCCGGCCCCTCTCCCGCAAGCGGGCGAGGGGTGACGTACGGCCAAAGCCGCACTCCGATCAGCTCCCTCTCCCGCTTGCGGGAGAGGGCTAGGGGCGGCCTGCTAGGCGAGGGGCCGTTGATCTGTTTGTGATCTTGATCTGGCTTGTGATCTACCCGCCCCATTAACTGCAAGGCCGAGTGGAGTCGTTGCGCAGGGAGAGGAGCGGCAGGAGCCGCGAAAGGCGTGGGGCCATGGATGGCCCTGCACGCCGACCCCCGGAGCAACGATGGAGGGAGGGGACCAGAAGCGCAGCGTAGGGCCAAGGTAGGGGCAAGCCTTTTGCCTACTTTTCGGTGACTGGAAAAGTGGGTCGCGCGTAAGGCGCGAAACCAAACGCTCAGCCAATGCGCTAACGAAGAAAACCACCGACCTCAAAGCAAAAAGCTGGTGCGCACAGCACACGCTACAAAGCACCGCCTGGCACAATGAATACCCAGCCATATCCAAAAACCTGGATCCCCGCCTACGCGGGGATGACGAACAATCGGCAGCAGTACCCAGCGCACTAGCGGTACCCAGTTACCGCGGATAAAGCGGCGGCAACGGACTGGCCTCCTGCGCATCAGCCGGCGCCTCAGCAGCCGGCAACGCCCGAATCGCCTTCCACAACTCCTCACCCTGCCAATACTGCCCACTCTCGCTATACAACGCGCCATTCAACCCATCCAAACTCTCCGACAACGGCACAAACCGCGCCGCCATATCGGCCAGCGTTTCCGGCTGCTGCCGCGCCCACGCATCCAACGCCTGCCGGGTCGCCTGCGAGTCATTGGCCAGACACGCGCGCTTCAAGTCATCCAGCAAACTACGCGGGCTCGGCCCCGCCTGCGCCGTGCGCGAAACCGCTGGCTGCCGCCGCGCATACCACCACAAGCCAAAGCCGAGCAGGGTGGTTAACGCCAGAACCAGCGTGGCTAGCTGCCACGGCCACAACGGTGGACCTTCAATCATCGGTTCGGCTGCATCGGTGCTGACCGGTGCTTCAACATCCATGGCCGGGTTATTCGCCACCATCAGGGTGCGCGCCGGCACGCTGGTACGTTCCAGGTGGTCGTCTTTGGTGTTCCACCACACCAGCTCCACGGCCGGCAGTTCAATACGCCCGCTGCGGTTGGGTACCAGGGCTTCACGTTCTTCACGGCTGCCGATCAGGCCGCGTTCGTTGGTGCTGTTGCTCAGTTGCGGCTGGTCCGGGTAACGGCGCAGGCCGGTGACCGAGGTGGCGGGTAAGGGCGGCAGTTGCGCGCTGGAAAGACCATCGACCTTTAAGGTCAGGCTACGGGTCAGCGAGTCACCGACCTGGGCTTTATCCGGTTCCGGGCTCCAGGCTTCGCTCAGCACCACAGCACGGGCCGGCAACCACGGCGCGTCGGCTGGGTACTCGGCCGGCTTGGCTTTGACCTGCAGCGGTATGACCGGCGATTTCACCCGCATCAAGCGCCCAGGGCGGGGGCCAAACGGTTGGTAGGCGTTGTTGCTGTTGTTCTGGTTGCGGTCGGCCACGGTGGCGCTGAATACCAGCGACGGAATTTCCATCTCGCCGCTTTGCTGCGGGTAGATGGCGTAGCGCAGCTCGATCACGCCATGGCGCACGCCGTTGATTTCTTTCTCGTAGGTGCGTGGGTCGCCCAACGACTCGATACGCGCATTGCCGATTTGCAGCGGGGTCAGGGCGCTGTCGTCGTACAGCGACACGGAGTGGTAAATGCGCAAGGTCAGAATCACCTGGGCCTGCACGTACACGCTTTCCTGGTCGAGGCTGGCGTCGATAAACACCGGCGCCACCGACTCGCTGTCGCTGTTTTCTTCGGTCTTGATCACTTGCAGGGTGATCGGCTCGCTTTTGTTCTCGCCCAGGCTCAGGGACGGAATCACCACGGTGCCAACGTCTTTGGGTTGCAGGGTGATAATCCAGCGTGTGGTTGCGCGGGCGGAGCCGTCGATGGTGGTCAGGCGGTTGATTTGCCGGGTGCCGAGCACGTCGAAGGCGGCGTCCAGCGGTGCCAGGTCGGGCTTGCCAAACAAGGTGGCGTCGTCGGACTCCAGCGACAGCTCCAGGGTTTCGCCTTCGCTCAGGCGGCTGCGGTCCACCGAGGCGGTGAAGTTTGCCGCGCTGGCCACCTGGGCCAGCACGCAGAGCAGGAATGCGCAAAACAGACGGGTCATCAACGGCATATTCCTAAGGTTTCTGTTCTTGGCGTTGTTGCTGTTCATACCAAAATTTGCGTCGCAGCAATTCGCCCGGGTCGTCGGGGATCTGCCGCAGCCACTGTTCCATGGCTTGGCGCTGTTCGGCGCCGATATGTTGCTGCTGGCCGTCGTCGGCCTGGGGTTTGCCCGCGTCTTGGCGTTCGGCTTTTTCGCCTTTGCCATCGCGTTGGCCGCCCTCTTGGTCGCTTTTGTTGTCGGCCTTGGGGTCTTGCTTAGCACCTTGCTGCGCGTTGTTTTGCTCAGGGGGCTGCTGGTCTTGCGGTTTGTCCTGTTCACCCGGTTTGTTTGGCGCCGAGGGTTGCTGCTGGTTTTTCTCGGCGTCGCTGCCCTGGTTTTGCTGTTGTTTTTGCTGGTCTTTGCCTTGCTGCTTTTGTTGTTTTTTCTGCTGTTGATCTTTTTGTTGCTGCTCTTTTTCCTTTTGCTGCTGTTGGCGCAGCAGCTCTTCGACCAGGGCTTTATTTTTTAGCGCTTGCGGCAGCTCCGGTTGCCGCTCCAGGGCTTGGTCATACGCATCTAGCGCTGCCTCCAGTTCGCCGCTGCGGGCCAGGGCGTTGCCGCGGTTGTAGTGGTCGGCGGCGCTATTGCCGGTGGCAAAGCGGGCGGCTGCGCCAGCGTAGTCGCCGGCCTGGTACAGCGCTTGGCCTTGCCATTTCGGGTCGCTAAAGGTGTCGGCCGCTTCGGCGGCTTTGTGCTGTTGCAGCAGGCGTTCGCCTTGCTGGTCGGCACGCAGCCAGAGGTCGGTGAACTCAAACGCGTAGCTATCGCGCGGGCCGCCCATCAGCAGCAGCGGCAGGCAAAACAGCCAGCCACGCCGTCCGGCGCACGCGGCCAGTAGCAGCAGGGGCAAGAGTAGCCAATAACCTTGGTCGGCCCAGGTTTCCAGTTGCGTGGGTTCGCTGTCGCGCAGGCTTTCGCTGTCTGCCAGCAGGCCGAGGTCGCGCAGGTCGCTTTCATCTAGGCGCGAGCGCAGGTAGTTGCCGCCCAGTTCATTGGCAAAACGGCGCAGGCCGGCGCTGTCTAGGCGGGGCAAGAGAATGCTGCCCTGAGCGTCTTTTAAAAAACCGCCGCCTTCTTGCGCGATAGGCGCACCTTGCGCCGAGCCAATGCCGAGTATTTGCAGGCGGCTGCCGTTTTTTCCCAGCGCCTGACGAATGCCTTGGCGTTCTTGGTCATCCAGCGCCGAGGTAATCAGCAATAACCGGCCATTGCCTTGCGCGCCTTGCTCCAGCAGGGCCATGGCTTTGCTCACGGCCAGGTCGGCGCGGCGCCCAGCCTCGGGCATGATCGCCGGCTTTAGTGATTCCAATAGATTGCGCGTGGTGCCCAGATCGTCCGAAAGCGGCACCAGGGTATGGGCGCTGCCGGCATACAGGACGATGCCGGTTTGCGCGTCGTGGCGCGCTTCCAGCAGGTCGAGCACTTTATGTTTGGCGTGTTCCAGGCGGTTGGGCTGCACATCGCCAGCGAGCATCGAGGGGGTCATATCGAGCATGATCACCAGCGGATCGGCACGTTTTTGCGTGCTTTGTTCCACGTGCTGCCAACTCGGCCCAAGCAGGGCCAGCAGGCACAGCAGCCAAGACAAACCGAGGGCAATCCACGGCAAACGGCTGACGCGGCGGTTACCGCCACTGAGCAAGGTTTTATGAAAGGCTGCCGGCAGCAACATTTGCCAGCGCCCGGCGCGGCGCTGACGGTGCCAGAGTTGCCAGAGCAACCACAGCAACAGCGGCAGCAACACCAGCCAGAACGGCCGTAGCCAATGGGGCCAGAGCGCAATCATTGGCGCTTCCTCATGCGCGGGCGCCATTTCGGTCGGTGCGGCAGGGCTTGTTGCAGGCGGCTTTGCAGCAGGTGGGGCCAAAGCGAATTCACCACCAGCAGCAAGCTCAGCAGCAGCGCGCCGGCCAGCGGCCAAACGTACAACTCAAGGGCAGGGCGGGCGATGGTCGGTTGCTGGGCTACCGGTTCGAGCTTGTCCAGGCTGGCTTCGATCAGGGTCAGTTCATCGCTGTCGCGGGCGCGGAAGTATTGGCCACCGGTCATATCGGCGATTTTTTGCAGGGTTGCTTCGTCGAGGTCGAGGCCGGGGTTAAGGCCAAGCATGCCAAAGGCACCGCGCTCAGGGTCGGCGCCAATGCCGATGGTGTAGACCTTGACCTTTTCTTCGGCGGCCAGACGTGCGGCGGTAATGGGGTCGATCTGCCCCCCGTTGCTGGCGCCGTCGGTGACCAATACCAGCACGCGGCTATTGGCCGGACGCTGGCGCAGGCGTTTTACCGCCAGGCCAAGGGCATCGCCAATCGTGGTGTTTTTGCCGGCGATACCAATCAAGGCTTCATCCAGCCAGATGCGCACGGTGTGGCGGTCAAAGGTCAACGGTGCTTGCAGATAGGCTTGGCTGCCAAACAGGATCAGGCCCACGCGGTCGCCTTTGCGTCCTTCAACAAAGTCGCCTAGCAGGTTTTTCACCAAGGTCAGGCGGCTGACGTCGTTGCCATTCCACTGCATATCGCGGTAATCCATCGAGCCGGACACATCCACCGCCAGCAGCAAATCGCGGCCGCTGGCCGATACCGGCAACGGCTCGCCGACCCAGGCCGGCCGCGCCGCCGCGCCAAGCAGCAACAGCCAGAGCAGGGCAAACGGTGCCTGTTGGCGCCAAGCCGGCAAGTTGGCGCGGGCGCGGCGCCCAGCCAAACCTTCCAGCTCGGAGAGAAAACTCACCTTCAGCGCCGCCTCGCCGCTATCGGCAGCAGGCAGCACCAAACGCAGCAACCACGGCAACGGCAGCAAGACAAAAAGCCAGGGCCAGGTGAACTCAAACATGTTTGCGAATCCAGGTGTCGACGGCTTGGTTCAGGCCTTCAATGGCCTTGTCGTCGAGTTTGCATTCGGGGCGGTAGGCGCCTTCCACCAGAATCATCCAGCGCGTCAGGCCAGCAGCCGGGCAACGATTGTCCAGGTAGGCCAGCCAGGCGCGGCCACTCATGGTGTGGCTTTGGCTATTGGGGTAATGGCTGCGGCACAGGCGTTTCAGCAGGGCGTTCAACTGCTGTAACCAAGGGCCAGCAGACACACCGTCATAGGGCTTTTTCAGCTTGCCCAACTCTTGCAGGGCGGCCAGGCGCAGTGGGTCGAGCGGCACATCGGTGCGGGTTTTTTTATTGCGTTGCGGCAGGCGCTTACGCAGGCGCCACAGGCCCCAAAGCAGCAGCGGCAACAGCGCCGCCAGCAACCACCAGCCAGGCGCAGGCGGCCACCAGGAAATGGGCGGCGGGGCAATCAAGGGTTGCAGTTGGTCGAGGGGATTCATTGCTTCTTCCTCGGCCGCTGCGCCTGCAAATGATCGCGCAGCTGTTCAATCGGGTCGTTCATCGTGCTTAGCGGAAATAACGGTACGCCGAGTTTCTGCGCCAATAACTGCCAGCGCGCCTGGCGGGCTTCGCCGAGGGCGTGGTAGGTCTGGCGCAGGTCGCTGTTGTGGGTGTCCAGCTCAAGCTGCGCGCCGCGCTCGGTAAATTGCAGCAGGCCGGCGGCGGGCAGGGCGTGGTCGAGTGGGTCGGAGACGGGCAACAACAACAAATCGGTGTGGCGCGCCAGCAGGGTCAGTTGCTGCTCCGCGCTGTCGTTGAGCGCACGCTCATCACACAACACCACCGCCAAGCTGCCAGGGCGCAGCACTTCGCGGGCACGGCGCAAGGCCAGGCCAAAGGTGTCGCGGCCAGCGGGAATATCGCTATTCAGGTTTTGGTTGGCGCGCACCAGACGGTTAAGCAACTGCAACAGACTCATCTTGCTGCGCCGCGGTTTGATTTCGTGGTGCTCGTTGTCGCCAAACACCAGGCCGCCGACGCGGTCGTTATGGCTCAGCGCGGCCCAGCCAATCAGCGCCGCTACTTGCGCGGCCAGTACCGATTTGAATGCCAGGCCGGAGCCGAAAAACAGGCGTTGGCTCTGTTCCACCAAGATAAAAATCGGCCGTTCACGCTCTTCATGGAACAGCTTGGTGTGCGGCTCTTGGGTGCGCGCGGTCACGCGCCAATCGATGGTGCGCACGTCGTCGCCTGGTTGGTACACCCGCACCTGATCGAAATCGACGCCGCGCCCGCGCAGCTTGGAATGGTGCAGGCCGACCAGAGGGCTGCGCCGCGCCGGCGTGGAAAACAGCTGCACCTCGCGAATGCGGTGGCGCATCTCGATCAACTCGGCAAGGCTGACGCGAATGCCTGGTTCGCTGGCGGCAATCGGTTGCATGGCGATCAGGCCACGGCAACCACATCAAGGATGCGTTGCAGCACCCGATCCTGGTCGATGCCGGCGGCTTCTGCCTCAAACGACAGGATGATGCGGTGACGCAGCACGTCGAACAGCACCGCCTGAATATCTTCTGGCGACACAAAGTCGCGGCCGGCCAACCAGGCATGGGCGCGGGCGCAGCGGTCCAGGGAAATGGAACCGCGCGGGCTGGCGCCATAGGAAATCCACTCGGCCAACTCCGGATCAAACTTGCCCGGGGTGCGTGTGGCCATCACCAACTGCACCAGGTATTCCTCCACCGCATCGGCCATATATAAGCCGAGCACTTCTTTGCGTGCGGCAAAAATCGCCTGCTGGCTGAGCTTGTGTTCCGGCTTGGTTTCACCATTCAACGCTTCGCCACGGGCCTGCTGAAGAATTTTGCGTTCTACCGAAGCGTCAGGGAAACCGATCTTTACGTACATCAAAAAGCGATCGAGCTGAGCCTCGGGCAGCGGGTACGTGCCTTCCTGCTCAATCGGGTTTTGCGTGGCCATTACCAAGAACAGCGGCGACAAATCATAGGTACTGCGCCCCACACTGACCTGGCGCTCGGCCATGGCCTCAAGCAACGCCGACTGCACCTTGGCCGGGGCGCGGTTGATCTCGTCCGCCAGCACCAAGTTGTGAAAGATCGGCCCCTGCTGAAACACAAAGCTGCCGGTTTCCGGGCGATAGATTTCCGTACCAGTGATATCGGCGGGCAGCAAATCGGGGGTGAACTGAATACGATGGAACTCAGCCTCAACGCCCTCAGCCAACTCCTTAATGGCCTTGGTCTTAGCCAGACCCGGCGCGCCCTCAACCAACATATGGCCATCGGCGAGGAGGGCGATCAGCAGCCGCTCAATAAGTTTTTCCTGGCCCAGAATCTGCGTGGAGAGAAATTGACGCAGGGCGACTAGCGCTTCGCGGTGTTCCATCGTGAGGGTGTTCCTGGCGGATTGACGAGGTGCAACGGCATGGCGCAACCGAGCGAAGAAAGCCGGGGTTGCGAATGGCGTGACACTTTAATGCATAACCACAAGCGGCGGCTATCGTGGCCAGGGGAATGGGTAGCGAGCCACGTTTCGACGAGATATTTCGCAGGGCTAGGGTTTGTTTGTTGTAGACGCGGGGCGGCATCCGAGTGCTCGTTTCTACAGGAGATAGCCGATCCGCTTTTGATCTTGATCTGGCTGTTGATCCACCCGCCCCATTAGCGCAGGCCGAGTGCAGTCGTTGCGCAGGGGGTTAAGCGGCAGGAGCCGCGCAAGGCGTGGGGCCAGGGATGGCCCTGCACGCCGACCCCCGGAGCGACGACGGAGCGAGGGAAGTCGTAGCGCAGCGGAGACCCAAGGTTGGGGCAAGCCTTTTTGGTTTCTTTTTTGGCGACTGAAAAAAGAAACTCGCGCGTAAGGCGCGAAACCAAGCGTTCAGCACACGCGGTAATTGAGAACACCACCAACCTCGAAGCAAAACATCAAAGCTGGTGCGCACAGCACACCCTACACCCCCCATCCCCCGCAACGCCCACCTAGAGCCCTGCGATGCTTGACCGAATATGTCGCGCTAGCGCAATCCAGCAGTCACACCCTGTCGTTAAGC
>NZ_JBBNAH010000017.1:0-2066 GCF_037994325.1 Pseudomonas sp. | reverse complement strand
GCCTTGGCTTTGATTTTTTCCGCCGCAGCGGCCTGGGTGGGTAGGGCGAATACGCCGCAGAGAAACAAGCTGATAAGCGACTGACGAATATTCACAAGGACAGGTCCACAAAGGCAGAGGAATAGGGAGCCTAAGCAGTCCTTGCTGGCCGGCGCAGTATACGGAAAGGGTAGGCCAGCTTGGAATGGAGTGTGATGCAGTTCATCAAAAACCTCTGGCAGGTTATTGAGATCAAAGACAACTGGCTGCGCAAGCGGCGAAACCTACAGGTTCAACTCTGCATGCAGCCATTCCAAAAACGGCTGCAGCAACCGCGCCCGGCGTTTACGTTCGGAAAGCACGGCGTAATAGCCATAGCGCGACTCCGCCTGTTCGGTTATCACCCGACACAACACCCCCTGCTCCAATAGCTCATCGACCAAATGCGCCCAGCCAATGGCCACGCCTTGGCCGGCAATCGCTGCCTGAATCAGCAGGGTGTAGTTATCAAAACTCATCGCTGCCGGGCCTACCGGCTGACTGATCCCCAGCGCTTGAAACAAGCCGTTCCAGTCAAACCAGCGGCTGCTCATATCGGGCTTTAAGTGCAGCAACGGCAACCCAGCCAAGGCGTTTTTGCCTAAGGGTAAGGTGCGCCCTTCCAACAGACGCGGGCTACAAATGGGGAACACCTCTTCGCTAAACAGGCGGCTGGCTTCGGTGTGTTTAAAGCGCCCATCGCCAAAGGTGATGGCAATGTCGATGTCGCTGCGCAGGCTGGTCATGCTGCGGTCGCTTGTGATCAGGCTGACGTCCAGGTGCGGGTTAGCGGCGCGAAAACGCGGTAACCGGGGCATCAACCAATAGGCTGCAAAGGCAAAGTCGGTGGACACCTGCAGCACCTCATGCTGGTTCTGCGCGGTGATGGCGGCGACGCCAGCGTCGATGGTTTCCAGGCCTTGCTGCACATGCTGGAGCAACACCTGGCCGGCATCGGTAAGAGTGATGCCGCGGTGGATGCGATCAAACAGGCGCACACCCAACTCTTTTTCCAGGCGTTTGATCTGCTGACTCACCGCCGGCTGAGTGGTGCCGAGCTCAGCGGCCGCGCTGGTAAAACTCAGCGAGCGCGCGGCGGCTTCGAATACCCGCAGCAAGTCCAAGGGCAGGCTCATAGGCCACCTTCACATAAGCAATAGTTATCCGAAGCATGCATGGCCATGCGCTTTACCCCTGGATGCATGAGGCAGAAGATCGAGGCAGAGACTATCGCATAACTGCTACGCATAGGATAAGCCTGCCACATGAAGCGCCCGAACATCCTTTTCATCATGGCCGACCAAATGGCCGCGCCGCTTCTTCCCCTGCATGACAGCGCATCGCCGATCAAAATGCCGCACTTAAGCCGCCTGGCTGCCGAGGGCGTGGTGTTCGATTCCGCCTACTGCAACAGCCCGCTGTGCGCGCCATCGTGTTTCACCCTGGTCAGCGGCCAGCTGCCGTCGAAAATCGGCGCTTACGACAATGCCGCGGATTTCCCCGCCGACGTGCCCACCTACGCCCATTACCTGCGCCGCCTGGGCTACAAGACGGCGCTGTCGGGCAAGATGCACTTCTGCGGCCCCGACCAACTGCACGGTTATGAAGAGCGCCTGACCAGCGATATCTACCCCGCCGATTACGGCTGGGCGGTGAACTGGGATGAGCCGGATGTGCGCCCGAGCTGGTACCACAATATGTCATCGGTGCTGCAAGCCGGGCTATGCGTGCGTACCAACCAGCTGGATTTTGATGAAGAGGTGGTGTTCAAGGCGCAGCAGTATTTGTTCGACCATGTGCGCAATGACGGCGACCAGCCGTTCTGCCTGACCGTGTCGATGACCCACCCCCACGACCCCTACACCATCCCGAAAAAATTCTGGGACCTGTACGAGGACAGCGATATTCCGCTGCCACGCCATCCGCGCGAGCAGAACGAGCAAGACCCGCATTCACAACGGCTGATGAAAGTGATCGACCTGTGGGACAAGCCGCTGCCAGAGAACAAAATCCGCGATGCCCGCCGCGCCTACTTTGGTGCATGCAGC
>NZ_JBBNAH010000016.1:0-10689 GCF_037994325.1 Pseudomonas sp. | reverse complement strand
ACACCAATCAGCACTGCACTTGCCGGCCCCAGCAGCGCCAGTTGCGCCGGGTGCTGGCGCAGCGCATCAGCACCGGCGGGCAAGAGCACCAACAGGTTATTGACCAGCGCGGCGCCGATCAGGGCGAGGAGAAAAGCTGTCATTGCGCGGGGCTTGTCGCTGGGTCGCTAGTGAGGGGCGCCATTATCCGGGATGGCGCCGGCTCGGTACAGCAGAGCGCTCAATAGACCATGCAGGCGGCGTTGATCAGGCCCACGCAAAAGGCGCAGCCACCAAGAAACAGACCGTGGGCGGTCTGGTCTTCATGAATACCGTCACGCAGTTCCGGCAGCAGGCGCGATACCAGCAAATACACCAGCGCCTGCACCGCCAACGCCACCAGGCCCCACACCAGCATGTCGAGTAGGCTCACGCTATGGGCAATGGCGCTGGCCAGCGGCAGAGCAAAACCGAGCATGCTGCCTAGCAGGGCAAAGGTCGCCGACAGGTTGCCCTGGCGAATCAGCTTGAGCTCCGGGTACGGCGTCAGGTGCAGGTAGAGGAAAATAAACGCGCCAAACAGGGCGATGGCGACGGCGAAATACAGCAGAAAGTTGGGCAAGTTATTCAGCAGGGCCATACAGCGTTGCTCCTTGAGGCGAAAAAAGGGCGCGGGCGCCTCAGTCAATAAAGTAATGGGGAAGAAAACGGCTGCTATCGCGCGTGATGGCGCTGGCGTCTTCACGAATACCAAGCCCGGCCGCTTGCTCGCCCACCATCCAACTGCCTAGCACGGTGTAGCTGTCGGCGAACTTCGCCAGCGGGGCAAAGGCTTGGTAGATAAAGCGGCCATCGGCGTGCGGGCCGTCGCTTTCCTGCGACTGCTCGCCAGCGACAATGCGAATGTTCTGCCCTTCACGGGAATACAGCGGTTTGCGCACATAACGCCCGGGCAGGTCTTCCTCGAAACTGGCCGCCAGCAGGTTTGGATGGTCCGGGTTGAGCTGCCAGAGGATCGGTAACATGGCTTTGCTCGACATCAGCATCTTCCACGCCGGCTCCTGAAAGCGCAGGCCGCTCTGGCCCAAGTGCGCGCTGAACTCATCTTGCAACAGCCATTCCCAGGGGTAGAGCTTGAAGCAGCGCTCAATCGGCTGGTCGTCCAGATCAACAAAGCGTTGACCATCAAAACCAATGGCTTCCACCGGCAGATAGCGGGTGTCCACGCCGGCTTGCTGCGCGACGTCCTGCATATAGCGGGCGTTGCCAGTGTCTTCCTCGTGGCCGTCGATGGCGGCGAAATGCACCCGCTGGCCTTCGGCAATTTCCTTCCAGCGCGCGATCAGTTTTTCATGGATGGAATTGAACTGGTCGGCCTCCGGCAACACATCTTGCAGCCAATACCACTGCACCACGCTGGCTTCCAGCAGGCTGGTGGGGGTGTCGGCGTTGTACTCGAGTAACTTCGGCTGGCCTTCGCCATTCCAGGAAAAATCGAAGCGGCCATACAGCGCCGGCTCTTGGCGCTGCCAGGACTCTTTGATCAGGGCAATGGCATGGGCGGGCAAGTCGAAGTGGGCAAAGTGCTCGCCCTCAATCACCCAGGCCACGGCTGCCAGGTAGCGCTGGTGCAGGTCTTCGCTGGCGGCCTCAAGGGTTTCCACTTGCGCCAGCGTTAGCTGATAGGCCGCCGACTCATCCCAATACACGCCGTCGATGCTGTGAAAGGTAAAGCCCAGCGCTTCGCACTGCTCACGCCAATGGGGGCGTGGGGTAAAGGCGATACGTTGCACTAGCCACCCCCGGAAAAGCGCGCGCCGGAGCGGCCAAAGCCGCTGCGTTTGACCGCCTCGGTGCCGGCAATCAGCTGGCGCTGGGCTGTGTTCGGGCGCGAGCCGCTTTCGTAGCTGGGGCCGTAATAATCAGTGCGGTTGCGGCTGCCCCAACCGCCTGAACCGCCGCCAGCCGAACCGCCGCTGGAAACCGGTTCGCAGTAGCTGGAGTTTGGCCAGTCGCGTTCGCAATCGGCGCGCGTGGCGTAGCGGTCGCGGTAGACCGTGTTGTGGTGAAAGAGGCTAAACAGCATGCCGCCCGTCACCAGCGTGAGAATCACGGCTTCGGATTTTTTCATAACGTGCTTCCGTGCGAGCCCGCCTGGGCTCCTTTCCAGTGTGAGACGTATAGGGCTTAGCCCTTAAGCTGCCCGCGCCGTGTGGTCCGGCGCCACAGCCAGCGTACCAGCAAGGCCAGCGGGAACAGCACAATCAGGAATGGAATGCCGTAGCCGATTACTTGCAGCGCTTGGGTGCTGCCGTCGGTGGCGTTGTCCAGCAGGTTGGCGAAGGCATCGCCAATGCGGCTAAAGCGGCTGGGGCGTTGTTCTTTGGTGCTGAAGGTGAGGGTCAGCAGGTTGGTGTTGATGCGCCGTTGTTGCTGGGCGGCTTCCTGGGACGTGGCGTCCAATTGCACCTGCACCTCGGCCATCTCGCGGGCCAGCGCAAGCATATCGCTGACGCTGAGGTCTTTGCGGTCCTGGAACTGTTCGAGGGTTTTGTACTGGCGTAACAGGCGCTCGCGCACTTGGTTGTTGTCGGAGACGGCTTGGGCCAAGTCTTCGGCGTGGGTGTTGCGGGTCAGCAGCGTGCCGCCTTCGCCTGCCAAGGCAACCAGTTTCTCCACGCCTTCAGGCACGATGCGCACCGTCAGGCTGCCTGCCCGGTAGCTGCTGTCACCTTGTTCGATGCCGAGCAGGTCGCAAGCGCCAAAGCGGCTGCTGGTGCAGGCTTCGCGGGTGTCGGCGAGGCGTTGGGTGATGGCGGTTTTGTCGAGCTCGATGCCGACGGCGTGTTCGTAGGCCAGAAACACGCCGGCTTTGGCTTTCTCGCCCGAAAAGGACGCGGCGCCTTCGCCAGCGCTGGACCCACTTTTTTCGCTACAGCCAGCCAACGCCAACAAAAGAATCGGCAACATCCATTTCAATTTCATCACTGCTTCCTTGCTACTGGCTCTAAAGCAAACGCGTAGGGTGTGCTGTGCGCACCGAGGGGCGACGTTGAAATCGCGGGGTGCGCACGGCGCACCCTACGAAGGGCGTCTCTTACTTAACCCGTTGGCCAGGCTTGGCGCCGCTGTCCGGGCTGAGCAGGTAAATCTCTTCACCGCCAGGCCCAGCCGCCAACACCATGCCTTCGCTCACGCCAAACTTCATCTTGCGCGCCGCCAGGTTAGCCACGTACAGGGTCAGGCGGCCTTCCAGTTTGCTCGGGTCTGGGTAGGCGCTTTTGATCCCGGAGAACACGTTGCGCTTGGCATCGCCAATATCCAAGGTCAGGCGCAGGAGCTTGTCGGCGCCTTCAACGAATTCGCATTTTTCGATCAGCGCAATACGCAGGTCGACGGCCGCAAAGGCGTCAAAGCCGATTTCGGCGGCCAGGGGGTCTTTGCTCAGTTCGCCGTTGCCGGCAGGGGCGGCCGCCACTTCGCTGCTGGCCAGGTCTTCTTTTGAGGCGTCGGTCATGGCTTGTACGGCTTTCGGGTCGATGCGGGTCATCAACGGGTTGAAGGCGTTCAGCTGGTGGTTGGCCAGCAGGGTTTTATGGTCGTCCCAGGTCAACGGCGCGACGTTAAGGAACGCCTCGGCATCGGCTGCCAGCAACGGCAACACCGGCTTGAGCAGAATGATCAACTGACGGAACAGGTTGATGCCCAGGGCGCACACGGCCTGCACTTCGTCCTGCTTACCTTCTTGCTTGGCCAACGCCCACGGCGCTTTGTCGGCGATATAGGCATTGGCGCGGTCGGCCAGGGCCATGGTTTCGCGCATGGCACGGGCAAAGTCGCGGGCCTCGTAGGCCTCGGCAATGCTTGGGGTGGCGGCCAGGAAGGCCTCGGTGAGCTCCGGCGCGGCATTGCTGTCGACCAGTACACCAGCGTTGCCTTTGTGAATAAAACCGGCGCATCGGCTGGCAATGTTCACCACTTTGCCAACCAGGTCGGAGTTGACCTTCTGCACAAAGTCTTCGAGGTTCAGGTCCAGGTCATCCACGCCACGGCTGAGCTTGGCCGCGTAGTAGTAACGCAGGTATTCCGGCGACAGGTGATCAAGGTAAGTGCGCGCCTTGATAAAGGTGCCACGCGACTTCGACATTTTTTGCCCGTTGACGGTCAGGTAGCCGTGCACGTTGATGCCGGTGGGCTTGCGGTAGCCCGCGCCTTCGAGCATCGCTGGCCAGAACAGGGCGTGGAAATTGACGATGTCTTTGCCGATAAAGTGGTACAGCTCGGCGCTGGAATTTTTGTTCCAGAAGGCGTCGAAATCCAGCTCCGGCGTGCGGTTGCACAGGTTCTTGAAGCTGGCCATGTAGCCAATCGGCGCGTCCAGCCACACGTAAAAATACTTGCCTGGCTCGTCGGGAATTTCAAAGCCGAAATACGGCGCATCGCGGGAAATGTCCCACTCTTGCAGGCCAGCATCCAGCCACTCGGCGATCTTGTTGGCCACGGCCTCTTGCAAGGTGCCGCTGCGGGTCCAGGTTTGCAGCATGGCCTGGAAGTCGGGCAGCTTGAAGAAGAAGTGTTTGGAGTCTTTGAGTACCGGCACGGCGCCGGAAATCGCCGAGCGTGGGTTTTTCAGCTCGGTAGGCGCATAGGTGGCGCCGCATTTTTCGCAGTTGTCGCCGTACTGGTCTTCGGTGCCGCATTTCGGGCAGGTGCCCTTAATGAAACGGTCGGCCAGGAACATGCCTTTTTCCGGGTCGAAATACTGCGTCACTGAGCGCGTGGCGATATGGCCTTTGTCGCGCAGGGCCAGGTAAATGGCCGTGGACAGCTCGCGGTTTTCTTCGGAATGGGTGGAGTGGAAGTTATCGAAGTTCACCAAAAAGCTGGCGAAGTCCGCGCTGTGCTCGGCTTTAACGTCGTCGATCAACTGCTGCGCAGTGATGCCTTCTTTCTCGGCGCGCAACATGATGGCCGAGCCGTGGGCGTCGTCTGCGCAGACATAAATGCATTGATTGCCGCGGTGCTTTTGGAAGCGCACCCAGATATCGGTCTGGATGTACTCGAGCATATGGCCAAGGTGAATGGAACCGTTGGCATAGGGCAGGGCGCTGGTGACGAGAATTTTGCGGGGCTCGGACATGGTAATCGGCTGCACTGGCATTACGAGGGAAGTCGGCAACTATAAAGGGGCACGGGATTTTTTTCATCCGCCGCAGGGTGTTGGGCTTCGCTGCGCTCACCGAACGCGGACCGACCCAACCTACGGTATCGGCGTAGGTTGGGTTGAGCCGCAGGCGAAGCCCAACAGCACAAACCCAGTTCCCCTGGAGTAAGATGCCCGCCTGTTTTGCTCAGCCTTTCGGAGTTGCCCCATGAGCGCCATTACTCGCCAGGTGGTTGAAGCCACGCTGCGTCAGTTCACCGACCCCAACCTCAATCAAGACCCGGTAACGGCCGGTTGCCTGCGCGATGTGAGCATCGACGGCAGTACGGTGCGGGTGCGCCTGGAGCTGGGTTACGCCGCCGACCTGTTTAAAAACGGTTGGGCGCAAATGCTGCAAATGGCCTTGGAAAATGTCGACGGCATCAGCCGCGCCAGCGTGCAGATCGACACCAATATTGCTGCGCACAAAGCCCAGGCCCAGGTGCCAGGCTTGGCCAACGTGAAAAACGTTATCGCCGTCGCGTCGGGCAAAGGCGGCGTGGGCAAGTCCACCACCGCCGCCAACCTGGCCCTGGCGCTGGCCCGCGAAGGTGCCAAGGTCGGCATTCTCGATGCCGATATCTACGGCCCCAGCCAAGGCATTATGTTTGGCATTGCCGAGGGCACGCGCCCGCAGGTGAAAGAGCAGAAGTGGTTTGTGCCGATCAAGGCCCATGGCGTGGAAGTGATGTCCATGGCCTTCCTTACCGACGACAACACGCCCATGGTGTGGCGCGGCCCGATGGTGTCTGGCGCCTTGCTGCAACTGGTGACGCAAACCGCCTGGGGCGACTTGGATTACCTGGTGGTCGATATGCCGCCAGGCACGGGTGATATTCAACTGACCCTGGCGCAAAAAGTGCCGGTAGCTGGCGCTGTGATTGTCACCACTCCGCAAGACTTAGCCCTGCTGGACGCCCGTAAAGGCGTGGAAATGTTCCGCAAGGTCAACATTCCAGTACTGGGCGTAGTGGAAAACATGGCCGTGCATATCTGCTCCAACTGCGGCCACGCCGAGCACCTGTTTGGCGAAGGCGGCGGCGAGAAATTGGCTGCGCAATATGACGTCGACCTGCTGGCCTCTATGCCGCTGTCGATGGCTATTCGCATGCAATCGGACGGCGGTAAACCCACCGCCATTGCCGACCCGGAAAGCCAGATCGCCATGCTCTACCAGGAAGTCGCCCGAGCCGTTGGCGCGCGCATTGCGCAAAGCGGGCAGGCCAATCCGGGTATGCCCAACATCGTGATTTCCGACGACTAAGAACCGCGCAGCGCTGCGTGTTCATTGTGTTTGCTAACCGTAGGGTGTGCTGCGCGCACCTAGCGTTATGGGTGTGTACGCCATGTCCGTTCACCCTACGGTGAGCTATTTTTCCGCTTAAGCCGCTAGCGTTTTCTCATACGCACACAGCCCATCGAAGCTGGAACTTACCAGCGCGCGGGTGATGTCGTTGAGGTATTGCAGCGCTGCGGTTTGCACCTCTTTGCCACGGGGTTCGCGGCTCATAATCAGCTGCGCCATACAGCCCAACAGCGTCGTGGCCTGCTCCAGCGCCAATTCCACAGGTACGCCAGCGCGCACACACAACAGTGCGTGGCCATCGGTTTTCAAACAGGTTTTGTTAACGGTAAGCACCGCATTGGTAGGGATAGAAGCGGTTGAGTTTTCCATAACGTAGCTCCGAAAGTGATGGAGCTGCCACGGGTGCCAATGGGCAAATAGGGTGGCAGCTGTACGCGGGTTGAACGACCGATCGTAACTACTTCGGCACGCCCGAGGGCGTCCCACGTACAGCCGCCATAACTGCAAACCTGAGCGTCGTGTAACGCTCGGTTTTATGACGGGCTTTACAGCTTAGTTACGAAGCGGACGTTCAAATCCGGCCACTGGGCATCCAGCGGCGAGCCCATGGTAGGCCTGGCGCAAAGGCCAAATCTGGCAGCTCTGGCCGAGGAGCGCGTAGGTTCGGTAACGGCGAGCACCGGGCAAATTCGGTGAAATCGATGGTTTTTACCGGCGACCCCAGCCATTAAACGCCGTGTACGGCAGCACCACGGTATCCGCCGCCAGGCTTAACGGCATGTCAATAATGACCAGCGGAATAAACCAGGCCAGCACGCCGGCTTTGCCATCGGTTAAGGCGCCGAGGTATTTCACATCCGTAGCGGTTCCGCAGTAGGGGTGCGGGCCGCATTGAGCGTTGCCGTCGACTGTTTCGTTTACGGTGGCGCACCCGGTCAATAGGCTGAGCGCTAGTACCGCCAATACGCTGCGCATATACGTTCCCTCTTTTCGAAAGCGCCGGACTCTAGCATAGGGCGCGCAGTCAGCAGGCGAGCACAGGACGATGGTTCACACGAGATAGCAGCAGCGAAAGTCAGTGTGGCCCACCACACGCAGCTGGTCGGTGCGGTGGAATTGTTCTCTGCGCGCCGCACTCCTCTATTACAGAACCACAAACCCATGAGGTGATGTATGAGCGGCGACGACACAGGCATTGACGACGATATCAATGATCCCGGCAACGAAGACCCAGGCTCGGTAGAGCCAATAGTGCAGGAGCCAGATACCGATTTGCCGCTCGAGGACGTTGAGGAGGATGAGCAGCGAGATGCTGAGTAGGTTGGGTTGAGCCCTCGGCGAGCCCAACACTAAGGCGCTGTGGGTACAGTCAGGCTAGTCTGGCGTTCACGTAAGAATGTGGCGCGGAAGCTGCAATATGCGGCCTATCCGCCGGTTTTCCGTCACCGGCATGCGGAGAATCTTTATGCGTAGCCTTTTTGTGCTGCTGACCGTGCTGGCCCTTGGCGGCTGTATGAAGGTCAGCGATCTGAGCGATGGCGCTCTGTATCAGTTAAGCGATGCCGGCCTGCTGGACCATAGCGATATCCGCCGTTCGAGCCCGTGGCGACTGCAGCCGGACTCCTTCATCTTTATTGCCCAAGGCCATTTCGTGCCGCCGGGCGGCTATGCGCCGCGCCCTAACGTGGTGGCGGAACAGGCGTTCAATGGCTTTGTCGAATATTTCCCAATGGTGCGCCGGGCCAAGGCGCCAGCGGGGTTGGACGAATCGCTTAGCCAGGCACGTGCTGCCGGTGCCAATTACTTGCTGTATGCGCGCTTTGCCGGTGCGGATGACCGCATTGGTAACGAGGATGAGTGGAATGACCAGGAGGCGTTGGATCGGCTGGGTGTCGACCATAGCGCGATTCAGGTGATGTTAATTGAGACCAACACCCGCTACTTGGTCGATACTGTGCGCATTCGTAGCCGTGGCGGTTTTCTGACGTTATACGACAATAAGCCCGACGACTTGCTCGGGCCGCCCATGCAGGAGTACGCGCGACGGCTGCTGGGTTTGAATGAATAGATAAGAGGAGAGGGTATGAGTGACCCAGGCAAGGCCGGCGACCTGCTCGCGCAGATTCCCAAAGGCGAGGGCAAAGGGTTGCCGCCGGTGCATCTGTGGAACCCGGACTTCTGCGGCGACATCGACATGCGTATTGCCCGCGACGGTACTTGGTATTACCTGGGCACGCCGATTGGCCGCAAACCGATGGTGCGGCTGTTTTCCACCATCATTCGCCGCGACGGCGATGATTATTTTCTGATTACCCCGGTTGAGAAGGTCGGCATCAAGGTTGATGACGCACCTTTTGTTGCCGTAAGCGTTGAAGTGCAAGGCGAGGGTGAGGCGCAGGTGCTGCGCTTCACCACTAACGTTGAGGATGTAGCCGAGGCCGGGGCAGAGCATCCACTGCGTTTTGTGATTGACCCGGTTACCCAGGAGCCGGCGCCTTATGTGCATATCCGCACCAACCTGGAAGCGTTGATTCACCGCAATGTGTTTTATCAGTTGGTTGAACTGGCGGTGCCGCGTGAGATTGACGGGCAGATGTGGCTTGGCTTGTGGAGCGGCGGCGAGTTTTTCCCGATTGCGCCGCAGCCGGATTAATCCGGCGAATAGGTGACCATCGCGCCATCTAACGATCAATAAAAAAGGGCTTCCGAAGAAGCCCTTTTTTTGCGCCCGCCAATTACATATTGGGGTAGTTCGGACCGCCAGCACCTTCTGGGGCGACCCAGTTGATGTTCTGGGAGGGGTCTTTGATGTCGCAGGTTTTGCAGTGCACGCAGTTCTGCGCGTTGATCTGGAACTTCTTCTCGCCGCTTTCCTGGGTGACGATCTCGTACACGCCAGCTGGGCAATAGCGCTGCGCAGGCTCGTCGTAGAGCGGCAGGTTTTTCGCCAGCGGAATGCTTGGGTCGATCAGTTTCAGGTGGCAGGGTTGTTCCTCTTCATGGTTGGTGTTGGAGAGGAATACCGAGCTCAGTTTGTCGAAGCTGAGTTTGCCATCGGGTTTTGGGTAGCTGATTTTTTTCGCGTCTGCGGCGGGCTTCAAGCAGGCGTAGTCCGGCTTGGTGTCGTGCAGGGTGAACGGAATCTTGCCGCCGAAAATGTTCTGGTCAACGTAGTTGAACGCGCCACCGAGCAGCGGGCCGAACTTGTGCAGCGCCGGGCCGAAGTTGCGGCTGCGGAACAGTTCGTCGTAGAGCCAGCTGGCTTTGAACGAGTCGACATAGCCATTGAGCAGGTCGCCACCTTCGCTACCGGCGAACAGCGCATCGGCCACGGCGTCAGCGGCGAGCATGCCGGACTTCATGGCGGTGTGGCTGCCTTTGATTTTGGCGAAGTTCAGGGTGCCGAGGTCGCAACCGATCAGTGCACCGCCGTTGAAGACCATCTTCGGCAGCGAGTTCAGGCCGCCTTTGCAGATGGCGCGGGCGCCGTAGGACACGCGTTTGCCGCCTTCCAGGTACTGCTTGATCACCGGGTGATGTTTGTAGCGCTGGAACTCATCGAACGGCGACAGGTGCGGGTTGGCATAGGACAGGTCGACGATCAGGCCGACCACTACCTGGTTGTTTTCCAGGTGATAGAGGAACGAGCCACCGGTGTTTTCGGTGCCGACGATATCCAGCGGCCAGCCAGCGGTGTGCACCACCAGGCCCTGCTCGTGCTTGGACGGGTCGATGTCCCAGATTTCTTTGATACCGATGCCGTAGTGCTGGGCGTCGGCGTCGCTGTCGAGGTTGTACTTCTTGATCAGTTGTTTACCGATATGGCCACGGCAGCCTTCGGCGAACAGGGTGTATTTACCGCGCAGTTCCATGCCGGGGGTGTACACGCCTTCTTTCGGGTGGCCTTCGCGGTCTACGCCGAGGTCGCCGGTGAGAATGCCGCGTACCACGCCGTTTTCGTCGATCAGCGCTTCTTGCGCAGCGAAGCCTGGGTACACTTCTACGCCCAGGTTTTCAGCCTGCTGGGCCAACCAGCGGCACAGGTTGCCGAGGGAGATAATGTAGTTGCCTTCGTTGTGCATGGTCTTGGGCACAAAGAGGTCAGGGATTTTCTGCGCGCTGTCAGCGTTCTTGAGGACGAAAATGTCGTCGCGGGTGACCGGCGTGTTCAGCGGCGCGCCCAGTTCTTTCCAGTCCGGGA
>NZ_JBBNAH010000015.1:0-17103 GCF_037994325.1 Pseudomonas sp. | reverse complement strand
GGCAAACGGATGACGCAGCACGATGGTTTCGTTGCGGTCCGGGCCGGTAGAAATGATATCGATCGGCGCGCCGACCAACTCTTCCACACGCTTGATGTATGCACGAGCGTTGGCCGGCAATTCGTCCAGGCTCTTGGCACCCAGGGTCGACTCGCTCCAGCCCGGCACTTCTTCGTACACCGGCTCAAGACCGATATAGCTATCGGCGTCGGTCGGGGCGTCGATCACAGCACCGTTCTCATTTTTGTAGCCCACGCAGATACGGATGGTTTCCAGACCGTCGAGCACGTCCAGCTTGGTCAGGCACAGGCCCGAGATGCTGTTGATTTCGATGGCGCGACGCAGGATAACGGCGTCAAACCAACCGCAACGACGAGCACGGCCGGTGGTAGCACCGAACTCGTGGCCACGCTTGGCCAGGAACGCGCCCACGTCGTCAAAGAGCTCAGTCGGGAACGGGCCCGAACCAACACGAGTGGTGTACGCCTTGGTGATGCCGAGGATGTAATCCAGGTACATCGGGCCAAAACCGGAACCGGTGGCGATACCGCCAGCAGTGGTGTTGGAACTGGTCACATAGGGGTAGGTACCGTGGTCGATGTCGAGCAGAGAACCCTGCGCGCCTTCGAACATGATGTCTTTGCTCTCGCGGCGCAGGTCGTGCAGTACGGAGGTCACGTCCGCCATCATCGGCTTCAGCAGCTCGGCATATTCCATGCACTCATCCAGGGTTTTCTGGAAGTCGATGGCCGGCTCTTTGTAGTAATTCACCAGCACGAAGTTGTGGTAATCCAGCAACTCGCCGAGCTTGGCGGCAAAGCGTTCGCGGTGGAACAGATCGCCAATACGCAGGCCGCGGCGGGCGACTTTATCTTCGTAAGCTGGGCCGATACCACGACCGGTAGTGCCGATCTTGGCTTCGCCACGAGCGCGCTCACGGGCCTGGTCCAGCGCTACGTGATAAGAAAGGATCAGCGGGCAAGCAGGGCTGATGCGCAGACGCTCACGCACCGGCACGCCTTTCTCTTCCAGCTTGATGATTTCACGCATCAAGGCGTCCGGCGCAACCACCACACCGTTACCGATCAGGCATTGCACGCCTTCGCGCAGCACGCCCGAGGGGATCAGGTGCAAGACGGTTTTCTCGCCATTGATCACCAGGGTATGACCTGCGTTGTGACCGCCCTGGTAACGAACGACCGCAGCAGCGTGTTCAGTCAGCAGATCAACGATCTTGCCTTTGCCCTCATCACCCCATTGGGTGCCCAGGACGACGACATTCTTACCCATAACACTTGTCCTCTTCGAAGCTTGATGCCGGCCGTAAGCCAGCGGAAACCTTTAAATAGCTAACGGCACAACCTGCCAGCGCCCGTCAACGAGCACCAACTGGCGATCACAGCCCGCCTCTTGTGCAGCAGAAACATCCTGGCCAGGCAACGCCTGCACGACGCGAGTACTATCCGCGCGCAACTGACGAACCGCCTTCCACAGGTACAAATCGTGATTGTCCGGCGCCCAGACCCCGGCCTCTGGCTCATCGAGCTGCATAGCGCCCAATGTCACCAGGGTTTTCAGGTCGGTAGAGAAACCAGTAGCGGGGCGCGCCCGGCCAAAGTCAGCACCGATATCATCATAGCGGCCGCCCTGGGCGATTGACTGACCAACGCCAGGCACAAATGCCGCGAACACCACACCGGTGTGGTAGTGGTAGCCACGCAGCTCGCCGAGATCAAAGTACAACGGCACTTCGGGATAACGACGTTCAAGCGTGTCGGCAATGGCAATCAGCTCATCCAGCGCCAGGTGCACATCCTCCGGCGCCTCAACCAGGCAGGCCTGAGCCAGGTCCAGCACTTCGCGCTCACCGCACAGTTCAGCCAGGGCGCGGAGCATTTTCTGCAAATCGGCCGGAACGTCCTCGGTCAGCGCAGCCACTTCATCAACAGCCTTGCGTTGCAGGGCGTCAAACAGTTGCTGCTCAACTTCACCGGACAGGTTGGCAGCACGCGCCAGACCACGGTAGATACCGACATGGCCCAGGTCGATATGCACGTCCGGCACAGCGGCCAGCTCGAGCATTTCCAACAACAGGCTAATCACCTCAACGTCGCTGGCCGGGCTGGCATCGCCATACAACTCGGCGCCCAACTGAATCGGGCTACGCGAGGTAGTCAGCGCGCGAGGCTGCGCGTGCAGCACGCTGCCGGCATAGCACAGACGGTTCGGCCCTTCACGGCGCAAGGTATGCGCATCAATACGCGCCACCTGCGGCGTGATGTCGGCGCGAAAGCCCATCTGCCGACCGGTTTGCGGGTCGATGACTTTAAAGGTGCGCAGATCCAGATCCTGGCCCGCGCCGGTCAGCAGCGATTCCAGGTATTCAATATGTGGAGTAACGACGAACTCATAGCCCCAGCGCTGGAACAGATCCAGCACCTGGCGGCGCGCCGCTTCAATGCGCGCCGCTTCCGGCGGCAGTACTTCCTCGATGCCATCTGGCAGCAGCCAGCGGTCTACCGTTGCCATTTCGCCATTCCCCTCGTTGCGGGCGGCAGCCATTAATGAAGCCAGTAAAGGAGGACTGTTCCCAGCAGCATGCTGGAGAGCCCGACTAGGCGTAAGTGACGATCAGACAGCTGTAAAAGCTGCATAAATGTCTCACGCCAACCTCGTGGATATAGGAACGGCAGGATGCCTTCCAGCACCAGCACTAAACATAACGCGATGCCAAGTTCCTGCCACATGGTTCCCACAGACGCAAAAAAGCCGGGAATTTCCCGGCTGACGCATCATAACAACCTTTGCCTGATCGGTCACCCCGACGGTCGACAAGCGACCGTCGGGAGCAACGCTATCAAGGCTTGGACTTTTCCAGATAACGGAAGAAGTCGCTGCTTGGATCGAGTACCAACACGTCACGCTTGTCCGCAAAGCTTTCACGGTAAGCGCGCAGGCTGCGGTAGAAACCATAGAACTCCTGGTCCATGCCGTAAGCCTGAGCGTAGATAGCCGACGCTTTCGCATCGCCATCACCGCGAGCCTCTTCAGCCTCGCGATACGCTTCTGCCAAGATCACGCGCTTCTGCCGGTCAGCATCGGCACGAATACCTTCAGCCAGCTCTTTACCTTTGGCGCGATGCTCACGGGCTTCGCGCTCACGCTCGGAGCTCATGCGATCAAACACGCTGCGGTTAACTTCTTTCGGCAGGTCGATAGCCTTGACGCGCACATCGACAACCTCAACGCCCAGCTCTTTCTCAGCAGCTTTATTGAGCACGCTGGTCACTTCAGTCATCAACGCATCGCGCTCGCCGGAAACCGACTCATGCAAGGTGCGCTTACCGAATTGGTCACGCAGCGAGGCCTCAAGACGACGAGACAAACGCTCATCGGCGATCTGCTTGATACCGGAGGTGGCCTTGTAATAGGTCTCTGCATCTTTCACACGCCACTTGGCGTAGGCATCGACCATCAGGGCTTTTTTCTCAAGAGTCAGGAAGCGCGAGGTGGAGGAGTCCAACGTCATCAGACGCGCATCAAACTTACGCACCTGGTTGAAGTACGGAATCTTCACATGCAGGCCAGGCTTAACGTCGACATCGACGATACGACCAAACTGCAGCAGCACCGCGCGTTCAGTTTGCGAAACGATGTAGAAGCAGTTCCAACCAGCCAGCAGGAGAACGATGCCAACAATCAGGGCGACCAGTGATTTATTGCTCATCAACGAGTCTCCCTTGTCCGCAGATCACGCTGCTGCAAATCGGCATTCACCCGCGCGCCTAAATCAGGAACAGCAGTAGCGGCAGACGAGCCCTGTGCGGGTGCAGCACCACGGCTGTCGATCATCTTATCGAGCGGTAGATAAAGAAGGTTATTCTGCCCCTTCTCACCGGTTACCAAGACCTTGCTCGTGTTAGTCATCAGCTCTTGCATGGTGTCCAGGTACAGACGCTCGCGAGTAACTTCCGGCGCCTTGCGGTACTCAGCAACCAATTTAGTGAAGCGGTCTGCCTCACCGGTTGCCCGGGATACCACTTCGTCACGGTAACCGCTGGCATCTTCAATCAGGCGCTGGGCCTGACCGCGAGCTTCGGGCACCACACCATTGGCGTAGGACTCAGCAAGGTTCTTTTCGCGCTGCTCGTCTTCACGGGCACGGATCACGTCATCAAAGGCTTCTTGAACTTCGCGCGGCGCGGCGGCGCTTTGCAAGTTCACCTGAGTCACGGTGATACCGGTTTTATAGGTGGTCATAAAACCCTGTAGGCGTTTTTTGACTTCCTCGGCCATCACTTCACGGCCTTCGGTTAGCACCTGATCCATCGCGGTGGAACCCACCACATGGCGGACCGAGCTATCGGTGGCCTGCTGCAGGCTCACTTCCGGCTGATCAACGTTAAGCACGAAGTCCTGCAGATTGCTGATCTTGTATTGAACAGTCAGCGGCACTTCGATGATGTTCTCGTCTTCGGTCAACATCTGCCCTTGCTTGCTGTAAGCACGCTCACGGGTGACGTTTTCCTGGAACTTGCGATCAATCGGAGGGAAATAGATGTTGAGGCCTGGACCGACTGTTTCGTAGTACTTGCCGAAGCGCAGTACAACAGCCTGCTCCTGCTCATCCACGACATAGACGGCGCTGTACAGCCAGATAGCCGCGAGTACCGCAACGACGATAGCGATCAGGCCAAAGCCACCGCCACCACTGCCACTCGAACCACTGTCGCTGTCACGTTTTTTACTGCCGCCGAACAACCCATTCAGGCTCTCCTGCAGCTTGCGGAAGGCTTCATCGAGATCAGGCGGACCTTTGCGGTCACCGCCGCCCTTGCGTCCACCCCAAGGGTCTTGATTATTCGAGTTGCCACCCGGCTCATTCCAAGCCATAGCGCTCTCCATACTGATAAAGCAAAGACGCGCCCACGGCGCGCCCGCCAATGCTACAGATGCCATCCAGCAGCAGCAAAGCCGCAGTCGTAGGCTTTATTGCAAAGTGTGTTGCTCTAAAAATTCCGACGGCTGCCAGCCTTCGCGACTGATCAACCGGTTCAACTCGACACGCGGAACACGCACAGCCAACAAGCTCGCGCCCTGCTCATCATGCGCTTCGGTTTGCACCACGCCCAACTCAAAAAACTGCGCACGCAGGCGCCCGAGCTTTTGCGGCAGGCACAAGGTACCGACAAACAAGTCATTACCCAGCAGTTCTGAAACCGCTTGCTGGAGCAAATCCAAACCGCGCCCATCACGGGCCGACAACCAGACGCGCTGCGGCTTGCCAGCCTCATCACGCTGAATCTGCGGCTCAACGCCCTCAAGCAAATCAAGTTTGTTGTAGACCTCAAGAATCGGCAGCGAATCGGCGCCAATTTCTGTGAGTACCGCCAGCACCTGCTCAATCTGTTGCTGGCGCTCCGGCTCGTGGGAGTCGATTACGTGCAGCAGCAAATCGGAATTGCTCGACTCCTCCAGCGTAGCGCGAAAGGCCTCGACCAGTTTGTGCGGCAAATGGCGGATAAAACCCACGGTATCAGCCAGCACGATCGGGCCAAGATCCTCCAACTCCAAGCGCCGCAGCGTTGGGTCGAGGGTGGCGAACAGCTGGTCCGCCGCATAAACGTCTGACTGCGTAACGGCGTTAAACAGGGTGGATTTACCGGCGTTGGTGTAACCCACCAACGAAACGGTCGGAATATCGGCACGCTTACGGCCACGACGCGCCTGATCACGCTGACTGCGCACACGCTCGAGCTTTTGCTTGATTTGGCCGATACGAACGCGCAGCAAACGACGGTCCGTTTCCAACTGGGTTTCACCAGGACCGCGCAGACCAATACCGCCTTTCTGCCGCTCCAAGTGAGTCCAGCCGCGCACCAGGCGCGTACTCAGGTGATCAAGCTGCGCCAGCTCAACCTGCAACTTACCCTCGTGGGTACGGGCACGCTGAGCAAAGATATCCAGAATCAACCCGGTGCGATCAAGCACGCGACACTCGAACACACGTTCAAGGTTACGTTCCTGACTCGGGGTAAGGATGTGGTTGAAGATAACCAGATGCGCCTGCTCGGCCTTGACCAGATCGCGTAACTCCTCGACCTTGCCACTGCCAATCAGAAATTTTGCGGTCGGCCGATGACGTGGCACGTTAATGAACGCCACCGTGTCCGCGCCCGCTGAATGAGCGAGCTCTTGGAACTCCTGCGGATCTTCGCGCGCCTCTGGGTCTTGGCCTTCCAGATGAACCAGGATGGCCCGTTCACCGCCTTCATGACGCTCGAAGAACAAAGCAGACTCCTATCAGGCGTTACCTGGTTCTGCTTCGACTTGCTCGCCTTCTGTCGCGCTAGGCAGACGAACCGGACGGCTCGGTACCACAGTGGAGATAGCGTGCTTGTAGACCATTTGGCTGACAGTGTTTTTCAGCAAAATAACAAACTGGTCGAAGGATTCGATCTGGCCTTGCAGCTTAATGCCGTTAACCAAATAAATTGAAACCGGTACGCGTTCCTTACGCAGGGTATTGAGGTAAGGGTCTTGTAGCGAATGCCCTTTTGACATGAGCCGCACTCCTTTGGAGATCGATAGTTATAGTATGAAAAGTGGTGGACTTCGCCGCCTCACCCCCAAGGATAGACGGCAATAAGCAAGGTCTCAGTCCAATATGGAGACCGACTTCAAGTATTTCAAGGCACGCGGCAGATTGTCGCAATCCAGACTGTCTAGCCAGTGCAGATTGGACCAACTGCGCAGCCAGGTGAACTGTCTTTTGGCTAATTGACGGGTGGCGATGATGCCACGCTCGACCATTTGCTCTCGACTCAGGCTGCCGTCCAGATAATCCCAGACTTGGCGATAACCCACTGCCCGTATAGACGGTAACCCCACGTGCAGGTCACCTCTATTTCGCAGGGTTTCGACCTCTTCGACAAATCCCTGTTCCATCATGGCCAGAAATCTTTCGGCAATCCGCACGTGCAAGACCTGGCGCTGCGCAGGCGCAATTGCCAAGTTCGCGACAGTATAGGGGAATTGTACGGCCGCGGCTGTGCTAGAACCGCCGTTTTGAGCGGCCTGACGCTCTCTATGCGACGTCATGGTCTGGCCGCTGACCAAAAAAACCTCCAGGGCGCGACTTAAACGTTGCGGATCGTTGGGGTGAATTCGCGCCGCCGACTGCGGATCAATAGTTGCCAATTCAGCATGTAGCGCATCCCAGCCTTCAGTAGCCGCACGCAATTCAAGTTGCGCACGCACCTCAGGATCGGCAGCCGGCATATCCGCCAAGCCGTCCTGCAGCGCTTTGTAATACAGCATGGTGCCGCCGACCAGCAGCGGAATACGGCCCTTGGCGGTGATTTCAGCCATGGCGGCCAGCGCATCGGCGCAAAACTCGGCGGCCGAATAGGGCTCGGACGGATCGCGAATATCGATCAGACGATGCGGGTGCTCCGCCAGTAGGGCCTTTGAAGGCTTGGCTGTGCCGATATCCATGCCCCGATAGACCAGCGCCGAGTCGACGCTGACCAGCTCACAGGGAAACTGCTGACTCAGCGCGATAGCCAGGTCAGTCTTGCCGGCAGCAGTCGGCCCCATCAGGAAAATCGCCGGAGGCAGGCGACTGGACATAAAAGGAAGTCCTTAGCGGCCGCGCATAAAGAGTTTGTCGAGGTCGTCCATGCCCAATTGGGTCCAGGTCGGTCGGCCGTGATTGCACTGGCCGCTGCGCTCGGTGCTTTCCATATCGCGAAGCAAACCGTTCATTTCCGGAATAGTCAGACGGCGATTGGCGCGCACAGCACCGTGGCAGGCCATGGTACCGAGCAACTCATTGAGGTGCGCCTGAATGCGGTCACTGGTGCCGTACTCCATCAAGTCGGCCACCACATCATGGACCAGGCGATTGGCTTCAGCCTGTTTCAATAGCGCTGGAATCTGGCGGATCGCCAGGGTTTCCGGGCCAAGGCGCTGCAATTCAAAGCCCAGGCGCTGGAACCAGGTGGCATGCTCTTCGGCGCAATCGGCTTCGCGCTGGCTCACGGCAATCGACTCCGGCACCAACAACGGCTGGCCGCTCAGGCCTTCGCTGGCCATAGCGACTTTCAAGCGTTCGTACATGATGCGCTCGTGAGCAGCATGCATATCCACCAGTACCATGCCGATGGCGTTCTCGGCGAGGATATACACGCCTTTCAACTGCGCCAGCGCGTAGCCCAACGGCGGAATGTCGCCGCCATTCTCGGGCAGCGGAGCCGGCGCCGCGCCATTGGCCAGTGGAGCAAAGTACTCACGGTAGACGCCCTGAGCCTCTGCTATTGGAAGTCCCTGGGAAGGGGTCGGCGCCGAGTAGCCGCCCTGATAACCGCTGCCTGGCGAGCGCCAAACGTTTTCCGCCGGACGCTCCAGCAAGTTGGCCGACAGGCTCATTTCATTCTGCGGGCCAAACTCGCCAGCCGCTTGCCCGGTCGGGCGCAACATCCCCGCCACCGCTGCTGGAGCGGCCAATTGATCTTCCGGGCGCACCTCACCAAGGGCGCGGTGCAGCGTGCCATAGAGGAAGTCATGCACCATGCGTCCATCGCGAAAGCGCACTTCATGCTTGGTCGGGTGCACATTGACGTCGACCACCAAAGGGTCGATTTCCAGAAACAGCACAAAGGTCGGATGCCGGCCGTTGAACAGCACATCGCGGTAGGCCTGGCGTACCGCATGGGCCACCAGCTTGTCGCGCACCGCGCGGCCATTTACATAGAAGTACTGCAAGTCAGCCTGACTGCGGGAAAAGGTCGGCAAGCCCACCCAACCCCACATGCGCAAACCATTGCGCTCGATTTCGATCGGCAGCGCCTGCTCGAGAAACGCCGGGCCGCAAACTGCTGCCACGCGACGGGCGCGTGCCGTCTCGTCATGAGCCTCATGCAGGGCCAACACGCTCTTGCCGTTATGGCGCAGATGGAACGCCACATCAAAGCGAGCCAGCGCCAGGCGCTTGACCACTTCCTGAAGATGATCGAACTCGGTCTTCTCGGCTTTGAGGAATTTTCGCCGCGCCGGGGTATTGAAGAACAGGTCACGAACTTCCACCGAGGTGCCCACCGGGTGCGCTGTCGGTTGCACGCGAGGCGCCATATCGCGGCCTTCGGTTTCCACCTGCCAGGCTTGCTCGGCGTCGGCAGTACGGGAGGTGAGCGTCAAACGCGCTACGGAGCTGATAGAGGCCAGCGCCTCTCCACGAAAGCCCATGCTCATGACGCTTTCAAGGTCTTCCAACTCGCGAATCTTGCTGGTGGCGTGGCGCGCCAGGGCCAGCGGCAAGTCGTCGGCAGCAATACCGCTGCCATCGTCACGCACGCGCAGCAACTTGGTGCCGCCCAATTCGACGTCGACATCAATGCGCGACGCGCCAGAATCGAGGCTGTTTTCCAACAGCTCTTTGATCACCGAGGCCGGGCGTTCAACCACCTCACCGGCGGCAATCTGGTTGGCCAGGCGCGGGCTAAGTAGCTCGATCCGCGCTTGCGTGAGCGTCTGCGCAGTCATGGCTGCGACGCCAGCGCAGTGGGCGGAATCTGCAAGTGCTGGCCGACCTTGAGGGAGTCGCTCTTGAGGTTATTGCTGGAGCGAATCGCTGCCTGGCTCACCTGATAACGCTGGGCAATCATCGCCAGGCTCTCGCCGGGCGCCACCAAATGGTCGCGCGGGCCGGGCGCAATTTTGCCCGAGTCACGCATCCAGGCGATGTAAGTGCCCGGTGGCGGGTTCTGCTGGAAGAACTGGCGAATACCACTGGAAATCGAACGGGCCAGCGACTGTTGATGGCTACCGGAAGCAAGCTTTACCGACTCGTTAGGGTTCGAGATAAAACCGGTTTCCACCAGAATCGACGGGATATCCGGCGACTTCAGCACCATAAACCCGGCTTGTTCAACACGGCGCTTGTGCAGCGAGGTAACGCTACCAAGATTGCTCAACACCTTCTGACCGACGTTAAGGCTGGAAGACAACGACGCGGTCATCGACAGATCGAGCAGTACGCCCGCCAGCATCGGGTCTTTATCGTCGAGGCTGACGTTGCCGGCACCACCGATCAAGTCGGAGCGGTTTTCACTGTCAGCCAACCAGCGCGCGGTTTCCGAGGTGGCGCCGCGATCAGACAGGGCAAATACTGAGGCGCCAAAGGCCGACGAGCTTGGCGCGGCATCCGCATGAATCGACACAAACAGGTCGGCGCCTTTCTTGCGAGCGATCTCGGTACGTTTACGCAGCGGAATAAAGTAGTCGCCGGTACGCACCAGCTCAGCGCGGTAGCCCTTGGTGGCATTCACTTGGCGTTGCAGTTCTTTGGCAATGCCCAGAACCACGTCCTTCTCTCGGGCGCCACGCGGGCCAAGAGCGCCGGGGTCTTCGCCGCCGTGGCCGGCATCGATGGCCACTACGATGTCACGCTTACCGCCAGGGGTGGGCGGCGTTTGCTTGGGTAGGGGCTGGGTTGGCGACACCGGCACTTCCGGCGCCGACGCAGTACTGGTCGAGGGCAGGCTTGGCGCGGTGTCGGCGCCTTGGTCGAACAGGTCGACGACCAGGCGATCACCGTATTGCTGGTTCGGCGCCAGGGTAAAACTCTTTGGAGTTACCGGGGCAGACAGGTCGATCACGATGCGCAGGTCAGTGGGCGAGCGCTGCGCCGAGCGCACGCTAGTGATCGGTGTGTTGGCGATGGACAGTTGCTCAAGCTTGGTGCCCAGGGTGGCGCCATTGACGTCGATAACGATGCGATTGGGCGAGGTCAGGGTGAACACGCTGTGGGTCACCGGGCCAGACAGGTCGAATACCAGACGGGTGTTATCCGGCGCGCGCCAGAGCCGCACGCTGCGAATATCGGACGCAGCAAAAACATCGGCAGCCATAACGGCAAGCAGCACAGCAACCCCGGTAAACAGCGCGCGAATGCGCATACCCAACCCCACTCTTTTATGGCTTGTTCAAAGCTTTTCGTATTTGGCTAAGGCGGCACACCAGGTCTCGCCCAAACTGTTGTGTGGCGTAAAACGCAGCAAGCGCCCGCTCTTATGCGGGCTAATGGTAATGGTCAGGTCAGCCTTTGGCAAAACGCCGGCGCCGCGCTGCGGCCATTCGATCAGGCACAGTGCATCGCCTTCGAAATAATCGCGAATACCAAGAAACTCCAGCTCTTCGGGATCGGCCAGGCGGTAGAGGTCAAAGTGGTAAGCCCGTACAGCACCCAGCTCGTAGGGTTCGACCAAGGTAAAGGTGGGGCTTTTGACCGCCCCGCTATGCCCCAGGCCGCGAATAATGCCGCGCGACAGCGTGGTTTTACCGGCGCCCAAGTCACCGTGCAGATAAATGATGCCGCGACCACCCGTCACGTCGGCAATCTGCGCGCCGAGGGCCAGCATCGCCTCTTCGTCTGCCTTATAGATATCCACACTTACTTCAGACATGGCGACTGTTCCTGCAAAAGCTGACGAATAACGGCGATCAAATCACTGGCAGCCAGACCACGCCCCTCGGCGCCGAGCTGCTCACCGGCACGGGCATGCAGCCAGACGGCCAAACTTGCCGCCTCGAACGCCGCCAGCCCCTGCGCCAGCAAGGCGCCGACCACGCCAGCCAGCACATCGCCCAAGCCGGCGCCGGCCATGGCCGGATGGCCGTGATCACACAGGCTTAAACGGCCATCGGGCGCGGCAATCAAACTGTCTGCGCCCTTGAGCACCGCGACTACGGCATATTTCTGCGCCAGGGCGTGTGCGGCCGCTGGACGATCTGACTGTACTTGCGCGGTGGAAATTCCCAGCAAACGCGCGGCCTCGCCTGGGTGCGGCGTAATAACGCTGTTGCCAGGCATGGCAACAGGCGCCTGAGCCAGCAGGTTCAGAGCATCGGCGTCCCAGACTTGCGGCAGCTTGGAACTACGGACAACCGAGAACAGACTGCGGCCCCAGGCCTCTTGCCCCAGCCCTGGCCCGACCACCAACACCGTGGCCTTTTTAACCAGCGCCAGCAGTTGATTGGCCGAGCTGATACCGGCGCTCATCATTTCCGGGCGACGCACCAAGGCAGCAGCAACATGCTCCGGCCGCGTCGCCAAAGACACCAAACCGGCGCCACAGCGCAAAGCAGTTTCGGCGGTCAGCAACGTGGCGCCGCCAAAACCGCGATCACCGCCCACCACCAGCACATGGCCGAATTGGCCTTTATGGGCGGTGCGTGAACGGGGTGGTAACGGCGGCAGGTTGGCGGGCGCCAGGCGCTGGGCGGCGGCGTGCGAAGCGGTGGGCAATGTGTCGTCAGAATGCGGCATGCGTCGGTCAGCTCAGATGTCTGGCAGAATTATACCCACGTCCGCCCCGGTTGCCCCGCTCCCATGTCCACATCTTCCCTTGATCTCGCCCAACTCGCCCAGTCGATTAAAGACTGGGGCCGCGAGCTCGGCTTTCAGCAAGTCGGCATCGCCGGGCCGGAGTTGGGCGAGCACGAGGCGCACTTGCAGCGCTGGCTGGATGCCGGTTACCACGGCGAGATGGAGTACATGGGCGCCCACGGCAGCAAACGCTCGCACCCGGATGAACTGGTGCCCGGCACCTTACGCGTGGTGTCACTGCGCATGGATTACCTGCCCGGCGACACGCTGATGGCTCAGCGCCTGGGCCAGCCAGAAACCGCTTATGTGTCGCGCTATGCCTTAGGTCGCGACTACCACAAGCTCATCCGCAAACGCCTGCAACAACTGGCCGAACGCATTCAGCAGGCCATCGGGCCATTTGGCTATCGCGCCTTTGTCGACAGCGCGCCGGTGCTGGAAAAAGCCATTGCCGAACAAGCCGGCCTGGGCTGGATCGGCAAAAACACCCTGGTACTCAACCGTAAAGCCGGCAGCTACTTTTTTCTCGGCGAGCTGTTTGTCGACTTGCCGCTGCCGGTCGATGAGCCGACCACCAGCGAGCACTGCGGCCGTTGCACCGCTTGCCTGGATATCTGCCCGACCGCCGCCTTCGTTGGCCCTTATGTGCTGGATGCGCGGCGCTGCATTTCCTACCTGACCATCGAACTCAAAGGGCCGATTCCCACCGAGCTGCGACCACTGATTGGCAACCGCGTGTTTGGTTGCGATGACTGCCAGATCGTCTGCCCGTGGAACCGCTTCGCCCGCCCCACCGAGCAAAGCGACTTTCAGCCACGGCATAGTTTGGATAACGCGCAGCTAGCGGAGTTGTTCAGATGGACCGAGGACGAGTTCTTAAGCCGCACCGAAGGCTCGCCGCTGCGGCGCGCAGGGTATGAACGCTGGCTGCGCAATTTGGCCGTGGGCTTGGGTAACGCGCCGAGCAGCATTCCCGTGCTGGAAGCCTTGGAAGCGCGGCGCGAGGATGGATCAGAGATGGTGCGTGAGCATGTGCAGTGGGCGTTGGCCCAGCATGGACGGTAGCCGTCCGACCGTCGTCCCCGCGCAGGCGGGGATCCAGCATTTAGGATGCGACATACGCACGCCTGAAAACGCCTAGGTTCCCGCCTTCGCGGGAATGACGGTATTCAGAACTGTAGGCTGGATCGGTCCGAGCAACGTGAGCCCAGCGCCCGCTATCAAAACTTCTTAATAAAGTGCTCGCGGTAGTACTTCAGCTCTGCGATGGAGTCGTAAATATCGTCCAGCGCCAGGTGGCTGCCCTTCTTGCTAAAGCCATCACGAATCTGCGGCGCCCAACGCACGACCAGCTCTTTAAGGGTGGAAACGTCCAGGTAACGGTAGTGAAAGTACGCTTCCAGGTTGGGCATATAGCGGTAGAGGAAACGACGATCCTGGCCAATGCTGTTGCCGCAGATGGGCGACTTGCCCTTGGGCACCCACTGCTCAAGGAAGGCGATGGTCTGCGCTTCGGCTTCTTGGGCGCTGATTTTGCTCTCGCGCACACGCTGGGTCAGACCGCTTTCGCCGTGGGTGCGGGTGCACCATTCGTCCATAGCGGCCAATACTTCATCACTTTGATGCACGGCAATCACCGGGCCTTCGGCCAGCACGTTGAGATTGCTGTCGGTAACGATGGTGGCCATTTCGATGATCACATCGGTTTCCGGCTCCAGGCCGGTCATTTCCAGATCGATCCAGATCAAGTTCTGCGGGTTTTGCATAATGGCGCTCCTCGTACGTAGTGGCGCAGTTTAGCTCAGCCACAGCACGCGGCGGCAGACTCGAGCGGCGTGCTAAACTCCGCGCCCACCTGCGCTCACGCAGGCCTCGTATTGTTAACCGGAAGTCCCATGGCCAAACGCCAGCTCAACCGTCGCCAAAACTGGCGCATTGACAAGATTCAAGGCGAGCGCGCCGCGCGTGCCGCCAAGCGCGAGTCGCAGTCACTCGACGCACTGGAAGGCGGCGACCTCGGCCCAGAGCAAATTGGCCTGGTGATCGCCCACTTCGGCGTGCAAGTGGAAGTAGAAGCGCAAGACGGCGAATTGGCCGGCCAAGTCTTCCGCTGCCACCTACGTGCCAACCTGCCTGCACTGGTCACCGGCGACCAAGTGGTATGGCGCGCCGGCAACCAAGGCATCGGTGTTATCGTCGCGCAGTTGCCGCGCAAAACTGAGCTATGCCGCCCTGACAGCCGCGGCCAGCTCAAGCCCGTGGCGTCCAACGTCGACCTGATCGTTATCGTCTTCGCCCCGCTGCCAGAACCCCACGCCAATCTGATCGACCGCTACCTGGTAGCCGCCGAACATGCCGGCATCCGCCCTTTGTTGCTGCTGAACAAGGCCGATCTTATCGACGATAAAAACGCCGTGGCGTTGAATGCGCTGTTGGGCGTTTATCGCCAACTGGGTTATCCGCTGCTGGAAGTGTCGGCGCACCATGGCAATGGCATGCAGCTGTTGCAGGCTGAGCTGGATGGGCATGTCAGCGTGTTTGTGGGGCAGTCGGGCGTGGGCAAGTCCTCCCTGGTCAACAGCCTGCTGCCGGAAGTGGAAACCCGTGTGGGGCCACTGTCGGAGCTGACCGGCAAAGGCACGCACACCACCACCACGGCGCGGCTGTTTCACTTTCCTGGCGGCGGCGAGCTGATCGACTCCCCCGGTATCCGCGAATTCGGCTTGGTGCATGTCAGCCGTGATGACGTAGAAGCTGGTTTTATCGAGTTCCACGACCTCATCGGCCAGTGCCGTTTCCGCGACTGCAAACATGACCGCGAACCCGGTTGCGCCTTGCTTAAAGCACTGGAAGAGGGCCGCGTGCAACCGCAGCGCATGGCCAGTTACCGGCACATTATTTCGACCCTGCCGGAACAGGATTACTAGGGCTGCGAACTGCTGAAACGAAAAGGCCGCGTTAATACGCGGCCTTTTTTATGGCAAAGCAAAAAAACCTCTGCCCGCAGGTGGAGCGGTAAGCACCGAACCGCGTAAGGGGTGCGCACAGCACCCCGGTTTGACGTTATGCCAGGATAACGATGCTCTCGCCGGTCATTTCCGCAGGCTTAGGCAAGCCCAGCAACGCCAGCATGGTCGGCGCCACGTCAGCCAACACGCCGCCATCGCGGATTTTCAGCGGGCGTTTACCCACGTAGATAAACGGCACCGGCTCGCAGGTATGGGCGGTGTGGGCTTGGCCGGTGCTTTCGTCTTGCATTTGTTCGACGTTGCCGTGGTCGGCGGTGATCAGCGCTTCGCCGCCCACTTTGTCCAGCGCAGCAACGATACGGCCGACGCATTCGTCGAGGCATTCCACGGCTTTAACCGCAGCGGAAAACACACCGGTGTGGCCGACCATATCGCCGTTGGCGTAGTTGACCACGATAACGTCGTAGCGCTGCTGCTCAATGGCTTCGACGATGCGGTCGGTAACAATCGGCGCGTTCATTTCCGGCTGCAGGTCGTAGGTGGCGACTTTTGGCGATGGAATCAGAATGCGCTCTTCGCCTTCAAACGGTTCTTCGCGCCCGCCGGAAAAGAAGAAGGTGACGTGGGCATACTTCTCGGTTTCGGCGATGCGCAGTTGGGTTTTGCCGTTTTTCGCCAAGTATTCGCCCAGCACGTTGTCCAGGCTGCTGGCGGCAAAGGCGATGGGCGCTTTGATGCTGGCGGCGTACTGGGTGAGCATGACAAAGCCGGCCAATTGCGGGGCGCGCGCGCGGGTGAAGTCGGCGAAGTCGGGCTCGACAAAAGCGCGAGTCAGTTCGCGGGCGCGGTCAGCGCGGAAGTTCATAAAGATCACGGCGTCGCCGTCTTGCACTTTCGCTGGCGCGCCAATGCGTGTGGCTTTGACGAATTCGTCGCTCTCGCCACGGCCGTAGGCGGCCTCCAACGCAGCCTGGGCGTTGTCGGCGGTGAACTCGGCCTTGCTGTCGACGATCAGGCTGTAGGCCTGCTCAACGCGGTCCCAGCGGTTGTCGCGGTCCATGGCAAAGTAGCGGCCAATGATGGTGGCGGTGCGGCCTTTACCAAGTTTGGCGAAGGTGTCGTCCAGCAATTGCAGCGACGGTTGCGCGCTCTTCGGCGGGGTGTCGCGGCCGTCGAGAAAAGCGTGCAGGTAGATGTGTTCGGCGCCGCGCTGGGCAGCCAGTTCTGCCATGGCGACCAGATGGTCCTGATGGCTGTGTACGCCGCCATCGGAAAGTAGGCCGAGGATATGCACGGCTTTGCCGGCGCTTACGGCCTTATCCACGGCGGTAACGATGGCCGGATTTTCGAAGAACTCGCCGTCGCGGATAGCTTTGGTCACGCGGGTGAAGTCTTGGTACACCACGCGGCCAGCGCCGAGGTTCATATGGCCGACTTCCGAGTTACCCATTTGCCCGTCGGGCAAGCCCACATCCATACCGCTGCCAGAAATCAGCCCGTTAGGCTGGGTGGCGCGCAGGTGATGGTAAACGGGGGTGTTGGCGGCGTAGATGGCGTTGGACTCGGGGCTGTCACTGTGACCGAAGCCATCGAGGATGATTAGCACCAGTGGTTTGGGCGTGGCAGTCATTATCCGGCTCGCTTTTGGAGGAAATATTTTTGGGTTAATTGGCTCGAAAACGTAGCGAGCGAAGGTCAGGCAAGGCAAAAACGGGGGACGAAGCGGAGTTGACTGTAGTCAATGAG
>NZ_JBBNAH010000014.1:0-6371 GCF_037994325.1 Pseudomonas sp. | reverse complement strand
TAACGCATTTAGGCTTAGGCAATCCTTCGAATCGGGAGATCGAGTGATGCCATGGTCGGAGCGAAGCACTATGTCGATTAGACGCGAGTTTGTTCAGTTGGCAGAGCAGCCCCAGAGCAACATACGGGAGCTCTGTCGGCGCTATGGGGTTAGTCCGAAGACCGGCTATAAGTGGCTGGAACGTCACCGCGAGTTGGGTGATGCAGGGCTGCAGGACCAGTCTCGGCGCCCTCTGCACAGCCCGGCTCGTAGCACTGAGCAACTGGAGTCGGCGGTGGTGCAGTTGCATGAGCGCTTCCCTTATTGGGGCGCCCGCAAACTGCGTAGCTTGTTAGATACCGAGAGCGGGCGACCTCACCACAGCACCATTGACGCGATTCTCAAGCGCCATGGTTGCCAAGTGCTTTACCACAATGGTCAGGCCCAAGCGCCGGCCACGCACCGATTTGAACACCCACAGCCGAATGACCTCTGGCAGATGGATTTCAAAGGTCACTTCCACCTCAACGACAGGCGCTCAGCCCGCTGCCATCCGTTGACGTTACTGGACGATCACTCGCGCTTCTCGCTCTGCCTGCAAGCCTGCGAGGGAGAGCGGTTGGAGCTGGTTAAGCCGCTCCTGATCGAGGTGTTTCGCCGTTATGGTTTGCCGCGGCGGATCACCGCCGACAACGGCCCGCCCTGGGGCTCTAACATCGCGGGCGGGCTGTCGACGCTGGAGGTCTGGATGATGCGTCTGGGCATCGACATGAGCCACAGCCGACCTTATCACCCTCAGACCCAGGGCAAATTGGAGCGCTTCCATCAGACGCTGAAACGCGAGCTGCTGCACCGCTCGTTTAGCGATTTGGAACACTGCCAGCAGGTCATGAGCCAATGGCGAGAGCAGTACAACCACGACCGCCCGCATGAGGCGTTGGACCAGCGCCCGCCAATAAAACACTACCAGCCCAGTCTGCGTAGTTACCCAGAGCAACTGCCCGATGTTGAATACGACCCTGGAGATCGAGTAGTAAAAGTCAGGCAGATGGGACAAATCAGCTTCAAAGGGCTGAACGTCTTCGTTGGCGGTGGGCTTGCTGGAGAACGCGTGGCCATCCGTCCAACTACGGAAGAGGGTATTTACGATGTGGTTTTCATCCGCAAAACCCTGCGCCAGATAGACATCAGGCAACGGACGACATGATCATCAACCCGTTACCCATGTCTCCCGACAGGTGTTACCCATGTCTCCCGGCTGAACACACAGCACACCCTACGGTTAGACACCTGGGGGCGAAAAACTTCGGACAAAAAAAAGACCACCCGAAGGTGGCCTTTTATTGCCGTTAACGCTTACGCGTTTTTAGCGGTCCAGCCGGTCAGCTCAGCCAAAGCTTTGCCGATGTCAGCCAGCGAACGTACGGTTTTAACACCGGCGTCTTGCAGGGCTGCGAATTTCTCGTCAGCAGTACCTTTACCACCAGAAATGATGGCGCCGGCGTGGCCCATGCGCTTGCCTGGAGGGGCAGTCACACCAGCGATGTAGGACACCACTGGCTTGGTCACGTTGGCTTTGATGTAAGCAGCAGCTTCTTCTTCAGCCGAACCACCGATTTCGCCGATCATAACGATGGCTTCAGTTTTCGGGTCTTCCTGGAACAGCTTCAGGATGTCGATGAAGTTGGAGCCTGGGATCGGGTCACCGCCGATGCCGACGCAGGTGGACTGACCGAAACCGGCGTCAGTGGTCTGCTTAACAGCTTCGTAAGTCAGGGTGCCGGAACGCGAAACGATGCCGACTTTGCCTGGCAGGTGAATGTGACCAGGCATGATGCCGATCTTGCATTCGCCGGGGGTGATCACGCCTGGGCAGTTAGGGCCGATCAGGCGTACGCCCAATTCGTCGCACTTAACCTTGGCTTCCAGCATGTCGATGGTGGCGATGCCTTCGGTGATGCAGACGATCAGCTTGATGCCGCCGAAAGCCGCTTCCAGGATCGAGTCTTTGCAGAAAGGAGCCGGAACGTAGATCACGCTGGCGGTAGCGCCAGTTTGCTCTACGGCTTCTTTCACAGTGTTGAACACTGGCAGGCCCAGGTGAGTGGTGCCGCCTTTGCCCGGAGTCACGCCGCCAACCATTTTGGTGCCGTAGGCAATGGCTTGTTCGGAGTGGAAAGTACCCTGCGAGCCGGTGAAGCCCTGGCAGATAACTTTGGTGTCTTTATTGATCAGGACGCTCATTACTTGCCCTCCGCAGCTTTGACGACTTGCTGAGCAGCGTCGGTCAGGCTGGTTGCCGCGATGATGTTCAGGCCGCTTTCTGCCAGTACCTTGGCGCCCAGTTCAGCGTTGTTGCCTTCAAGGCGCACAACCACCGGGATTTTCACGCCCACTTCTTTCACTGCGCCGATGATGCCTTCGGCAATCATGTCGCAACGAACGATGCCGCCGAAGATGTTCACCAGAACAGCTGCAACGTTGGTATCGGACAGAATGATTTTGAACGCTTCGGTTACGCGCTCTTTGGTTGCACCGCCACCTACGTCGAGGAAGTTGGCTGGTTTGCCGCCGTGCAGGTTAACGATGTCCATGGTGCCCATGGCCAGGCCAGCGCCGTTGACCATGCAACCGATGTTGCCTTCCAGGGCTACGTAGTTCAGTTCGAACTTGGCAGCGTGGGCTTCGCGCGGATCGTCTTGCGACGGGTCATGCATAGCGCGCAGTTTTGGCTGGCGGTACATGGCGTTGGCGTCGATGTTGATCTTGGCGTCGAGGCAGTGCAGGTTGCCGTCAGCTTTGATAACCAGCGGGTTCACTTCCAGCAGTGCCAGGTCATAGTCCTGGAACAGTTTGGCCAGGCCAACGAAGATGTGGGTGAACTGCTTGATCTGGTCGCCTTGCAGGCCCAGTTGGAAGGCCAGGTCGCGACCTTGGTACGGCTGTGCACCTACCAACGGATCGATAGTGGCTTTGAGAATTTTCTCAGGGGTGTCGTGAGCGATCTTCTCGATGTCCACGCCGCCTTCGGTGGAGGCCATGAACACGATACGACGGCTGGAGCGGTCAACTACGGCGCCCAGGTACAGCTCTTTGGCGATATCGGTGCACGATTCAACCAGAATCTGGTTAACCGGCTGACCGTTGGCGTCGGTCTGGTAGGTCACCAGACGCTTGCCCAGCCACTGAGCGGCGAAGGCCTTGGCCTCTTCCTTGCTCTTGACCAGTTTCACACCACCGGCTTTACCGCGACCACCGGCGTGAACTTGGGCTTTAACAACCCACTCAGTGCCACCGATTTTGTCGCAGGCCTCAGCGGCCGCTTCTGGGGTGTTTACTGCAAAGCCTTTGGATACGGGCAGGCCGTACTCAGCAAACAGTTGCTTACCCTGATACTCGTGAAGATTCATGCTTGTCTACCGTCTTCGTTAGGTATTGCGCATTCGACGCTGCGTGATAATTGCCGCGCCACCTGTGACCGTTTTCGAGAAACAGTCCGCCTGGGCATTCCGCGGTACGCCTTCGTGGTGAAGACGCACGACGGGCAGCCCGGCGTGGTTCTTGTTGTCGCTATTAACGCTTCTTGCGGTTGGCGATGTGGATGGCGCCGCCATTCACTGCCAAGGCCGCTTCGTGCAGCGCTTCGGACATGGTTGGGTGCGAGAACACCATCATGCCCAGGTCTTCGGCACTGGTGCCGAACTCCATGCCGATTGCACCTTGTTGCACCAGCTCAGCCGCAGCTGGGCCGATTACATGCACGCCCAATACGCGGTCGGTCTTGGCATCAGCGATGACTTTGACGAAACCTGCGGTGTCGTTGGCAGCCATGGCACGGCCACTGGCAGCGAACGGGAAGGTGCCGACGTTAACTGCAACGCCTTCAGCCTTGAGCGCCTGTTCGGTTTTACCCACCCATGCGATTTCCGGATGGGTGTAGATAACCGATGGGATCAGGTCGTAGTTCATTTGCGCTTTGTGACCGGCGATACGCTCGGCAACCATCACGCCCTCTTCCGAGGCTTTGTGCGCGAGCATCGTGCCACGCACCACGTCACCGATGGCGTAAACGCCCGGAACGCTGGTGGTGCAATGGTCGTCAACAAAGATGTAGCCACGCTCGTCCAGGGTCACACCGCTGTCGGAGGCCAACAGTTCGGTGGTCACTGGGCGACGGCCTACAGCCACGATCAGCTTGTCGAACACTTGCTTCTGTTCGCCTTCGGCGTCGGTGTAGGTCACGGTGACTTGCTTTTTCTTCACCGAGGAACCGGTAACGCGGGCGCCCAGTTTGATTTTCAGACCCTGCTTGGTGAGGATCTTCAGCGCTTCTTTGGAAACCGCTTCGTCAGCAGCTGGCAGGAACTTGTCCAGCGCTTCGAGCACGGTCACTTCCGAACCCAGACGAGCCCAGACCGAACCCAATTCCAGACCGATCACGCCAGCGCCAATCACGCCGAGGGTTTTCGGTACGGCTTGGAAGTCCAGCGCGCCGGTGGAGTCGACGATCACGTCTTGGTCAACCGGGGCCGGTGGAATGTCCACAGGGCGCGAGCCGGAGGCCAGAATTACGTTGTCGGCTTCGTACACAACGGCTTTGCCGTCGAGGCCGGTAACTTCTACTTGCTTGTTAGCCAGCAGCTTGCCGTGGCCTTCGAGCAGGGTCACACCGTTGGCCTTGAACAAGGTGGCAACGCCGCCAGTCAGGTTTTTAACGATGCCGTCTTTACGGGCAACCATGGCCTTGACGTCGATGGTGACGTTTGGCGCGGTGATACCGTGAATAGCGAAGCCTTCGTGGGCCTCGTGATACTTGTAGGAGCTGTCCAGCAGCGCCTTGGACGGAATGCAACCGACGTTCAGGCAGGTACCACCCAGGGCAGTTTTGCCCTCCTTGCCCTGATACTTCTCGACACAGGCAGTTTTCAAGCCCAGTTGAGCGGCCTTGATAGCGGCTACGTAGCCCCCTGGGCCAGCACCGATGACTACCACGTCAAATTTTTGCGTCATAACTCATTCCTTTTCGGATGAAACCGGACGGCCCCTTGTGGGGGCCGCCGTGATCAAACCACAGAGCAAATATCCAGCGGATCAGATATCCAGCAGCAGACGAGCCGGGTCTTCCAGCAGGTTCTTGATGGTGACGAGGAAGCTAACTGCTTCTTTACCATCGATCAGACGGTGGTCGTAGGACAGGGCCAAGTACATCATCGGACGGATGACAACTTGACCGTTAACGGCCATCGGGCGCTGCAGAATGTTGTGCATGCCGAGGATAGCGGCCTGCGGCGGGTTAACGATTGGGGTCGACATCATCGAACCGAACGTACCGCCATTGGTGATGGTGAAGGTGCCGCCAGTCATCTCGTCGATGGACAGCTTGCCCTCTTTGGCCTTCTTACCAAAGGTGGCGATGCCGCCTTCTACTTCGGCCAGGCTCATCAGCTCGGCGTTACGCAGAACCGGAACCACCAGACCACGGTCGCTCGACACGGCAACGCCGATATCCTGGTAGCCGTGGTACACGATGTCGGTGCCATCAATCGAAGCGTTGACCGCTGGGAAGCGCTTCAACGCCTCAACCGAAGCCTTAACGAAGAACGACATAAAGCCCAGGCGTACGCCGTTGTGGGTCTTCTCGAACAGGTCTTTGTACTTGCTACGCAGGGCCATGACTTCGGTCATGTCCACTTCGTTGAAGGTGGTCAGCATCGCCATGGTCGACTGAGCTTCAACCAGACGCTCGGCAACCTTGGCCCGCAGACGGGTCATCGGTACGCGTTTTTCGACGCGGTCGCCAGCAGCGAATACCGGAGCGGCAGCGGCAGCAGGTGCAGCCGCTTTGGCAGCCGGAGCAGCAGCCGGAGCGGATTTCTTCGCTTCGATGGCAGCCACTACGTCTTCTTTAGTCACGCGACCGCCTTTACCGCTGGCGGTGATGGTGTTGACGTCGATGCCGTTCTCTTCAGCCAGCTTACGAGCAGCTGGCGCGAGGATCAGTTCAGCACTGGCGGCCGGTGCAGCAGCCGGAGCGGCGGCAGCGGTGGCAGCAGGAGCAGCGGCGGCGGCCGGAGCAGCAGCAGCAGCAGCCGAACCGGCGTCACCCAGCTTGCCCAGCAGTTCGCCGCTGAGCACGGTGTCGCCTTCGTTCTTGACGATTTCAGCCAGAACGCCGTCGGCCTCGGCCAGCACTTCCATAACAACTTTATCGGTTTCGATGTCGACGATCAGGTCGTCGCGCTTTACGGCGTCGCCCGGCTTTTTGTGCCAGGTAGCAACGGTGCCGTCAGCAACCGATTCCGGGAATGTTGGGGCTTTGATCTCGATAGCCATTGTGTACGGTTCCTTAAATTCGGGTTCTTCAGCGAAGTGGCTGCAGACCAGCGCTGCAG
>NZ_JBBNAH010000013.1:0-18084 GCF_037994325.1 Pseudomonas sp. | reverse complement strand
CTGGCTGCACTTAAGCCCCGCTTCGCTGAGGATGCGTTTGAATTTCTGGTTGTCGCGCTGCAACAAATCCGGGTTCAGGGCTACCTTGCCCACGCTCCGGCGAGTCAATACGTTCATACACAACTCCTGTTTTGGAACGGCGCTCATAAGAAAAAAGTGGCGCCTTATTAACAAGACGGATGAGCAAGGAAAAAACCGCAAAAAAATTTGCACATTGGCTGATTTTTTCTGCGCCGCTCAGGCAAACCGCCGCTCGTAACATTTCCTTGCATGTGCCGGTGCGGGTTTTGCCACAGCTATCCGTCTTGTAGGTAGAGACGGTTGAAACTGCGAAAGTTTCAGCCGGCCTTTTCTCGCTGCGCTATTAAGGCGCCGGTTTATTCTCCCCCTGTAAGCGTTGTTTTTATGTCAAAACCCCTAGCCAAAAAAAACCGCAGCAAAACCTGGTTTCTGGTCCATAGCTGGCTGGCTTTGCCCATCTGGTTTTTTCTACTGATCGTGTGCGTAACCGGCACGCTGGCGGTGGTGAGCCAGGAGATTGTCTGGCTGGCCAACCCGGATATCCGTGCAAGCAAACCCAGCGATGATGCTCAACCGCTGAGCTACGGCCAGGTGCTGGCGGCCATCCGAGAGGAACGCCCGGAGTTGGCGGTGGAATGGATTTCCACCCCGGACGAGTCGCATTTTGCCCTGAGCGCGAAGGTTAGCGAACCGGGTGGAGGCAGCTACCGGCTGTATATAAACCCCTATAGCGGGGCGATTCAGGGCGTCAGCCCTACCTTCGACTTCCAAGGGTTTACCCGTGCGTTACACGGCTGGTGGCTGGTGCCCTTCACCAATGGCTATAGCTGGGGCTGGTACCTGGTGTCGATTCTCGGCCTGCCGTTGCTGGCGTCGTTGATTACTGGGCTGGTGGTGTACAAGCGCTTCTGGAAAGGCTTTTTCACTCCCCGCCTACGGGTTAATCAGGGTGCGCGAATTTTCTGGGGCGACTTTCATCGCCTGAGCGGCATTTGGTCGATCTGGTTTATTGCGGTGATTTCCATCACCGGCACTTGGTTTCTGATCGAAGCACTGCTGTCGGACTTACATATTTCGATATCCAGCGAAGGCCCACCGGCCTTTGTCGCTCGCCACGAAGTAGCGATTACCTCTGACGGCCTGGCGCCGCCTCAACTGGAGTTGGACCGCATTACCGCTATCGCCACGGAGCAGATCGCCGGGCTGGATATCAGCTTTATCTCGCTGCCCGAAGACGCTTTCGGCCACTACAGCGTTGGCGGCCGCGGCTGGTACCCGCTGATGTTCCAGACCGCCGATATCAACCCGTACACCGGCGCTGTGGCGGGGGCCAATTTGCTCGAGGACCGTAGCGCCCTGGAGTTTGTCACCGAGTCAATGCGGCCGCTGCATACCGGCGACTTTGGTGGTCTGTGGGTCAAGCTGATCTGGTTCTTCTTCGGCCTGCTGCTGAGCATGATGGTACTGAGCGGCTTGTTGATTTGGAGTAAACGCACGGTGCAGGCCACCGCCAATCTGGCCAAACGAGCCGAGCGTAAACGGCCGACGCTCACCGCCAGCCCCGTGACGAATAGCCAAGCGGAGGGTCAGCCATGAACAACGCTATCGCCAAACCCCCAAGCAGCGCCCGGCGCCTGTGGCACAAGTACCGCTTTCACCTGAATATCGTGCTGGTGCTGATTCCTCTCGGCTTTATGCCGGCCTATTTGCAGAACGCGGCGATGACCCGCGGCACCCTCGGTTTGGGCGAGCGCGAGGTCGGCGAATTCAACGTCGGCCCCTGGACCGCTCGGGTAGCCGAATGGCATGTCGGCGAGCCAGAGGCCGAAGGCAAGGCCGGCCATATGAAGGAGTTCACCGTGGCCCTGTGCGAAAGCTGCCTGCCACAGGTGAAGGCCGCCTACCTGCGCATTGGCAAACCGCGCAGTTTGCGTACCGCCGGGGCATTGCTGTCGGGTAGCCCGTATCGGCTGTTTGCCGAGGTGACGGTACCGCCTGATACCACGGCCAACAGTGAGCTGTGGCTAACCGTCGAAGGCTGGGATGGCAGCGTGCAGCAAACCGCCATCCCCTTAGCCAATGCCTCCCCTTCCCTCGTCAGTTGGTTGCAACGCCAGCCAGGAGCTCGCCCATGACCCGTATGCCTTTGCTGCTCCTCGGCGCCCTGCTACTAGGCACCAGCGCGCCCACCCCGGCCCATGGCTTGTACTGCCAATGCCAGGCGCTGGGCGATGGCCAAGTGCGCTGCAACGGCGGACTCTCCGATGGCACCGCCCTGCCCGGCGCGACGCTGGATGTGATCGGCTACGATGAAAAAACCTTAGTGGCCGGCAAGCTTGGCGCCGACTCCAGCTTCACCTTCAGCAAGCCCGAGGGCGAGTTCTATGTGCTGATGGAATTGGGACCAGGGCACACCGTGGAGGTAGACCACAAAGACATCCGCTAACAGCGCATCCTGCGGATCGTTCGGGTACTATGCGCGCCGCTTCCATGGGTTCCCTAACCCCATCCGTCAAAAAGGCCCTGCCATGTCGCTGATTGCCCCCGAACGTCGCCGCGTCGCGCTAGCGACCTTGGTGCTGTTCCACATTCTGATCATCATCGCCAGTAACTACTTGGTGCAGTTGCCGATCACCCTGTTCGGTTGGCACACCACCTGGGGGGCGTTCAGCTTTCCGTTTATTTTTCTGGCCACCGACCTCACCGTACGCCTGCTCGGCAAAGGCCCGGCGCGGCTTGTGATCGCCCAGGTAATGGTGCCGGCACTGGTGGTGTCGTACATCGTCTCGGTGCTGTTTCAGGAAGCCAGCTTCCGTGGCGTTGGTGCTCTGCTGGAATTCAACGAATTTGTTCTGCGCATTTCCCTGGCCAGTTTTCTCGCTTATGCCTTTGGGCAGATTCTCGATATTCAGGTGTTTGACCGTTTGCGCCGCCTGCGCCAGTGGTGGATTGCGCCAACCGTCTCGACCATTTTTGGCAACCTGCTCGACACCTTTGTGTTTTTCGCCGTGGCCTTCTGGCACAGCAGCAACCCGTTTATGGCCGAGCATTGGGTGGAAATCGCCAGCGTCGACTATGGCGTAAAGCTGACCATCAGCTTGCTGCTGTTTGTGCCGTTGTATGGCGTATTGCTCAACGCCATTTTGCGGCTTCTCGCCGGCCGGCAAGCGGCCTAGACCATCTCCTGGTGAACACCTTCGCACCTGGATCCCCGCCTGCGCGGGGATGACGGGGATATCCTTAACAACCTCCGTCGTCCCCGCGTAGGCGGGGACCCAGGTACCGCAACGTCGCGGCCGAACGCCGTTGGCCACCTTTCAGGTCAATATCCTGTGAAATAGCCGTAGGTTGGGTTGAGCCAAAGGCGAAGCCCAACAGGCCGACCGCAGGTCGGCGCGTATCGGTCCAGCCCGTGTTGGGCTTCGCTGCGCTTAACCCAACCTACGCCCCACCCCCAGGCATCCGCCTATCTTTTTTGTACACAATCCCAAATAAAACTGTTCCACATCCTGTCCACAAGTGATTATGATCGGCACATTCTGACCAGGTAGACAGATTTCCCGCCTGACAGACTGAGGGCCGTGACCCTCGTAAGCCCATGACCGAACAAAAACAATTGGCAGGCTAAATCATGACGACCCCCGCAAGCTCCCCCAGTAGCACCCGCTCGGACCTCATTTACGGCCTCAACGATCGCCCGCATTTCAGCGCCGCATTGTTCGCCGCCCTCCAACACGTACTCGCCAGCTTTGTTGGCATCATCACCCCCACCCTGATCATCGGCGGCGCCCTCGGCCTGCAGAGCGAAGTGCCTTATCTGATCAGCATGGCGCTGTTCGTTTCCGGCCTCGGCACCTTTATTCAGGCACGGCGCTTCGGCCCGGTGGGTTCCGGTTTGCTCTGCCTGCAAGGCACCAGTTTTGCCTTTATCAGCGTGATTCTCAGCGCCGGGTTTATGGTCAAAAGTCGCGGCGGCGGCACCGATGAAATTCTCTCAACCATCTTTGGTGTGTGCTTTTTCGCCGCCTTCATCGAAGTAGCCCTCAGCCAATTTATTGGCAAGCTGCGCAAGCTGATTACGCCAGTGGTGACTGGCACCATCATTACCTTGATGGGCCTGTCGCTGATTAAGGTGGCGGTTACCGATATGGCTGGCGGCTTTGGCGCCGCTGATCTCGGTGCCCTGAGTAACCTGGGCTTGGCGTTTTTGGTGCTGGCGATCATCGTGGTGCTGAACCGTTTTGATATTCCGATTCTGCGCTTGTCGGCCATTATCATCGGTCTGGGCATCGGCTTTATGGTGGCGTGGGCCCTGGGCAAGGTGGATTTCGCCACCATGCCAGACGTACCAGCGGTGAGCATTCCGTTGCCCTTCAAGTACGGTTTTTCCTTCGACTTTTATGCGTTTATTCCGGTGGCGGTGATCTTTCTCATCACCCCGCTGGAAGCCGCAGGTGACCTCACCGCCAACTCGATGATTTCCCAACAACCAGTGCGTGGCCCGGTGTATATCCGCCGGATCAAATCCGGCCTGCTTGCCGACGGCTTGAACTCCGCCATGGCTGCGGTATTCAGCAGCATGCCGATGGTGACCTTCGCGCAGAACAACGGCGTGATCCAGCTGACCGGTGTCGCCAGCCGTTATGTGGCGTACTTTATTGCCGTGCTGCTGGTGTTGCTCGGTCTGTTCCCGATGGTCGGCGCGGTGCTGCAACTGATGCCCAAACCGGTACTCGGTGGCGCCACATTGATTATGTTTGGCACCGTGGCCGTGGCCGGGATCAAGATCCTTTCCGAGGCCGGCCTGCACCGACGCAATATGCTCATCGTGTCGATTTCCCTCGGCCTCGGCCTGGGCGTGGCGGCAGTGCCGGAAGTGCTGCGCGAGCTGCCCAGCGCGCTGCATAACATCTTTGAATCGCCGATTACCGTCGGCGCCTTTGCCGCCATCCTGCTGAATATCTTCTTGCCGGAGGAATACCTGGATGCCATCGAAGAAGATGAATTCGATCCGGAAGCTTCAATCGTTGAAGTGATGCAAAACCCTAGCGTTGAAGACATCGCCAACGATCAGGCTCGCAACGGCAAAGTCAGCCTGCAGAGCTGAGCCCCACCGCCCCTATTCAACCCGCTTACCTACCCCGCCCGCACCGTTACGGTGGCGGGCGCAGGGCGGTGCCTGGGCTGGAAAACTGTGAAACCACTACAACAATAAGGAACGCCCCATGAACCTCAAGCATTTGCCGCACTGCCTCGCCCTGTCTGCCGGTCTGTTTACCGGTGGCCAAACGGCGTTGGCAGGTGACCTGCTGCAATGGCAAAACAACAGCCTGACCTACCTGTATGGCCAGGATTTCAAGGTTAACCCTGAAATCCAGCAAACCGTCACCTTCGAGCACGCCGACGGCTGGAAGTACGGTGACAACTTTTTGTTTATCGACAAGATTTTCTACAACGGCGAGGCCGATGCGGGCGTCGGCAACAACACCTACTACGGCGAATTCAGCCCGCGTTTATCCCTGGGCAAAATCAGCGGGCAGAAGATTGCCTTTGGCCCGGTCAGCGACGTGCTGCTGGCGATGACCTATGAATTTGGCGAAGGCGACGTGGAGTCGTACCTCATCGGCCCGGGCTTTGACCTGAGCATTCCCGGCTTCGATTATTTCCAGATCAACTTCCTCAACCGCCATACCGAAGGCAATCGTCCAGGCGACAACGTCTGGCAGATCACCCCCGTGTGGAGCTACACCATTCCCGTGGGCGAGTCCGACATTCTGATCGACGGCTTTATGGACTGGGTGGTCGACAACGACAAAAACGCCCAAGGCACCTACCACGCCAACCTGCACTTCAACCCACAGATCAAATACGACTTGGGCAAAGCGCTGCACTGGGGTGAAAAGCAGCTGTATGTGGGTATTGAATACGACTACTGGAAAGACAAATACGGCATCGACAACGACAGCTTTCTCGGCGACGTAATCCTCGACGGCACCGACCAGAACACCGCGAGCTTGTTGGTGAAGGTGCATTTCTAAGAGGGTCTACGCAGTCGTAGGGTGTGCTGTGCGCATCACCGTGTAGCCGCACAAACCGCTTGGTGCGCGCAGCACACCCTACGTATATGCGTGCCGCAAAAAAGAAAGGGCGACCCGCTTTTGGCGGGTCGCCCTTTTGCGTCATGGGGCGACGGATGAGCGCCCCGTGACAACAACCGCGATAACGCTAGATCAGCTAGCGCGCGCCATATTGCGCAGCGCTTTCACCTGATCGTGGTTGCGCTGCACGCCCTGGCGTTGTTTTTCCAGGATGCTGCGCACGTTCGAGGGCAGGTCTTTCTCCAGCGCTTCTTTGTAATGCTTCAGCGCAACGTCTTCGCCACGCTCGCACTCGTTAAGAATGGCGGTTTCGCTATGGCCGGTCAGTACGCTTTTCAGGTTGACCCAACCGCGGTGCAAGGCACCAGTGGCGCTGGAGCTGGTTTCCGGGTCGCCGCCGAGGCTGCGCACCAGTTGCTGCAGTTCACCGGCAGCGGTTGCGCACTCTTGCGAACGCTGGGTGAACAGCCCTTTGAGTTCGGGATTTTCGATGTCATTCGCGCATTCATGAAACCCTTTCTGACCGTCTTTGCTGGTCTCGATCAGATTGTTAAGCAGCGAGATGGTGTCTTTGTTGTCCATGTTCAAATTCCTCTTTTGCGTCTCGGGCCTCAGGTAGAAGCCGCCAGATTTAAGTCAGCTAGTGTTCGCCGACCGCTCGGAAAAATGGAGTGGAGGGGTTTGCCAAAGGTTCAGGAAAAGCGCTCGCAGGTACGCCGTTGCAGCGGCTGATATCACGCAGCAACGGCAGAGGCCGCGCGGCCCCTAACCGCTCGTCAGGGCTTTGAGTCTAAGGTTAGAACTCAGTGGGTTTGCTTGGCCTTTTGCCGCTTAAGGGCGTCGACTTTCCACTGTTCCATGCCCATAAATTCCGAGTCGAGATTGGCTTCGACTTGGTACTTGTCCTTCAGCTTGGCGATCTGCTCGTGTTGCTCGATAAGGAACTGATCAAAGCGTTGAATCAGCTGCGGATGCCTGCTGCTGGAGAGGTTAAAAGTGCCACGGGTGAACGGCAGCTTGGGGTCGAACACCAGCGCGCCGGGCTGGGCGCGAATGTTATCGAGGTAATAGCTGGCGACCACAATGTTGAAATACGCGCCATCGGCGTCTTTCCGCAATGCCAGTTTGATCATGGCGGGCAAATCGTCACTGGCGATCAGCTGGGTGTGTTTGGCCTCGACCCGCGCTTGGTACGCCCAGGGTGTCCAGCCGTTCACGATGGCCAGGCGCTGAAGCTTGTCCACGCCTTGCCCTTGGCGCATCGGCGGCACCAGCACGCCGTCCACATAGTTCACTACGGCTTGGCTATAGCTGAGATTTTTGCCGGCTTTCTGTCCTTGCGCCCAGGTGGGATTGTCGGGGTATTTAAAATCCACCTCGCCCTGCAACAGCGCCGCTAACAAGCGCTCGCCAGACAGCGGGCGGTAGTCGAACTGAATGCCGGCGGTGGCGGCAAACAGGTCCAATACCTCGCGGGCAAAGCCGCAATAGTTACCCTGCTTATCGGTGCTGTAGTGCGGCATAAAGGCCAGGTTTTCCACGCCGACCACATAGGTTTGCGCGTGGGCGGTGTTGGCGAGAAACACCAGGGCAATGGTGCAAACGAGCTTGTGCTTCACAACGGGCGTCCTTTGTTATTTTTGTTTGAATTGGAGTGGGGAGATCGCCGTACTAACCGCCGGTCACGCTCATAAACCGCAGCACCTGCACCTGTTCTTGCTGGCCGAAGTGATGGCGTTCGGGTTTCAGGTGCAGGGCCTCGACCAAGGCGTGGCGCAGGCGTTGGCTATCGCCGGGGTGGGCACGCATCAAGCCTTTTAAATCCAGCGCGCCTTCATGGCCCAAGCACAGCACCAGCTTGCCTTCGGCCGTCACCCGCACGCGGTTGCAGTCGCCGCAAAAGTTGTGGCTATGGGGCGAGATAAACCCCACTTGGGTGTCGCTGCCCACCACCTGCCAATAGCGCGATGGCCCGCCAGTCACACGGCTGCTGCGCACCAGGGCAAAACGCTGTTCGATCCGTTCGCGCACCTGCTCGCTGGAGCAGAAGGTGTGCTCGCGGCTGTGACTGCTGATGCTGCCCAAGGGCATTTCTTCGATAAAGCTGATATCCAGGCCACGCTCTACGGCGAACTGCACCAGGTTGTGCACCTCGTCGTCGTTACGACCTTGCTGCACCACACAGTTGAGTTTGATGCGCTGAAAACCCGCGGCCCGTGCCGCCTCGATTCCAGCCAAAACCTGCTCAAGTTTGTCGCGCCGGGTAAATGCGGCAAAACGTTCGCGCTGCAACGAATCGAGGCTGATGTTCAGGCGTTTAACTCCAGCGGCGTGCAGCTCGCCGGCCATGTCCAGCAGCTGTGAGCCGTTGCTGGTAATGGCCAAATCGTCCAACTCAGGGCGCGCGCCCAAGCGCTGTAACATGCCCACCACGCCCTTGCGCACTAGCGGCTCGCCGCCGGTAATACGGATGCGTTTAACGCCCAAACCGATAAACGCATCGGCGACGTTGTACAGCTCTTCAAGGCTCAGAATGTGGGCGCGCGGGGCGAACTGCATGTCTTCGCTCATGCAATACGTGCAGCGGAAATCGCAGCGGTCGGTCACCGATAAACGCAGGTAAGTGATACGCCGCCCAAAGGGGTCAACCAAGCTGGCGTCAGGTGCAAGCGGCATAGACAAGACGGTTCTCCAACTGCTCAGGGAGCCGGACAATGATGGCGATGGATTTATTGACCAGAGGGTCAGAAATGTACCCAATAAATACTGATCGCGTATACAAGAATTTCAGATCACCGCCGCGTTTTGTCTGACGTTGAGCCTGGCGCAAACGCGGTGCTACCATGCCTGACCACGTAAAAAGCCCATTGATGCGGTGCCTAGAAAAAAGAGTCTTTAGATGACCAGTATTCGCGAGCGCAACAAAGAGCTGATTCTGCGCGCAGCCAGTGAAGAGTTCGCCGACAAGGGCTTCGCCGCCACCAAAACCAGCGACATCGCCGCCAAGGCAGGCTTACCCAAGCCCAACGTGTATTACTACTTCAAGTCCAAAGAAAACCTGTACCGCGAAGTGCTGGAAAGCATCGTCGAACCGCTGCTGCAGGCCTCGCAGCCGTTCAACCAAGGCGGCCAACCCGCCGACGTGTTGCGCGCTTATATCCGCTCGAAAATCCGTATTTCCCGTGACCTGGCCTATGCCTCCAAGGTGTTCGCCAGCGAAATCATGCATGGCGCCCCACACCTTTCCCCCGAGCAAACCGCGCAGCTCAATGCGCAGGCCAAGCACAATATCGGCTGCATCCAGACCTGGATTGATCAGGGGCTGATGGCCAAGGTCGATCCGCATCATTTGCTTTTTAGCATCTGGGCGGCGACGCAAACCTATGCCGACTTTGACTGGCAGATTTCCATTGTCACCGGCAAAGCCAAGCTCGACGACGCCGACTATGAGGCGGCGGCCGAGACCATTATTCGTATGGTGATTGGTGGCTGTGAGGTGAGTGAGGAAAGCATCAAGCCGGTGAAAGTCGCCGGGTAATGCGCCCCCTGCACAATTCTGGGTCCCCGCCTGCGCGGGGACGACGGCGGTTTGCCTAAAAACACCGTCATCCCGGCGCAAGCCGGGATCCAAAATCGCGGATAAATCCCCGTTCCGCGACTTACCCAATATCCGCCTGCAACCCCGCCGCCAACACGCCTTTCACCGCGCACTGCTCATCAATATCCGAGGTATCGCCACTGATACCCACGGCGCCAATCACCTGATTGTCTGCGTCGCGAATCAGCACGCCACCGGGCGCGGGAATCACATTGCCGTTGGCCAGGGTGTTCACCGCCGCAATAAAGCTCGGCCGCTGCTGTGCGTCATTGGCAATCAACCGTGACGCTTTACCCAAGGCCACCGCGCCCCACGCTTTGCCGATGGCGATTTGTGGGCGGAGCATGCTGGCGCCGTCTTCACGCAGCAGCGAAATCAAATGGCCGCCAGCATCCAGCACGGCAATGGTCAGCGGCGCAGCGCTAATGGCGCGGCCGGCCGATTGCGCTTGTTCGGTAATACGGGTGGCGAGTTGCAGGGTTAGAGCGCTCATAAGCCTTACCTTTTTTTGTAGTTGGAAATGGATAGACACATCCCTGGCGCTGCAATGGCGACTGCCGGGGCAATCAGAAGACGATCTCAACTATCGCACCCAAAACAAAAAACGCAAGTCACAGATACAATCCAGTTGTATTTTGTATACATAAAACCTCAACACTACTCACAAGGCGCCGGCCGCCCCGCTAAAACAGGCGTTTTAAATCATTTTCGCCCCGCCGCCATTTGCCCAAGAAAAATTGTTGACCGCAAAGTCATGGCCTGAATAGAATCAGCCACAGCAAGTTGTATACAATTTAAGAACAAAAGAGGCACAACAAATGGCCAAAATGAGAGCAATCGAGGCAGCCGTCCTCGTGATGCGCCGCGAAGGCATCGACACCGCGTTTGGTATTCCCGGCGCTGCGATCAACCCCCTGTACGCCTCGCTGAAAAAAGTCGGCGGCATCGACCACGTTCTGGCTCGCCACGTGGAAGGCGCCTCGCACATGGCCGAGGGTTACACCCGTACCAAGGCTGGCAATATCGGCGTGTGCATCGGCACCTCCGGCCCGGCTGGCACCGATATGGTTACCGGCCTGTACAGCGCCAGTGCCGACTCCATCCCCATCCTCTGCATCACCGGCCAGGCGCCGCGTGCCCGTATGCATAAAGAGGATTTCCAGGCCGTCGATATCACCAGCATCGTCAAGCCGGTGACCAAGTGGGCGACCACCGTTATGGAACCCGGCCAAGTGCCGTATGCGTTCCAGAAAGCCTTTTACGAAATGCGCAGCGGCCGCCCCGGCCCGGTGCTGATCGACCTGCCATTTGATGTGCAAATGGCCGAAATCGAATTTGATATCGACGCCTACGAGCCGCTGCAGCTGAGCCGCCCCGCGGCTAACCGCGTGCAGGCCGAAAAAGCACTGGCCATGCTCAATGACGCTGAGCGCCCGCTGCTGGTAGCCGGTGGCGGCATTATCAACGCCGATGCCAGCGACAAACTGGTGGAATTCGCCGAGCTGGTGGGCGTGCCGGTTGTGCCCACTTTGATGGGCTGGGGCAGCATTCCCGATGACCACGCGCTGATGGTTGGCATGGTCGGTCTACAAACCTCGCACCGCTACGGCAACGCCACCCTGCTGGAGTCGGACCTGGTGTTTGGTATCGGCAACCGCTGGGCTAACCGCCACACCGGCTCGGTGGATGTGTACACCGAAGGCCGCCGTTTTATTCACGTTGATATCGAGCCGACGCAAATCGGCCGTGTATTCAACCCGGACCTGGGCATCGTCTCCGACGCTGGCGCGGCGCTGGATATGTTTATCGCCGTGGCCAAAGAGTGGAAAGCCGCCGGCAAGCTGAAAAGCCGCGCCACCTGGTTGGACGCCTGCCACCAGCGCAAACGTACCCTGCAGCGCAAAACCCACTTCGACAACGTGCCGGTCAAACCGCAGCGCGTGTACGAAGAAATGAACGAAGCCTTTGGCAAAGACACCTGCTACGTCAGCACCATCGGCCTGTCGCAGATTGCCGGCGCGCAGTTCCTGCACGTGTACAAGCCGCGTCACTGGATCAACTGCGGCCAGGCCGGTCCGCTGGGTTGGACCATTCCAGCAGCATTGGGCGTGGTCAAAGCCGACCCAACCCGCAACGTGGTGGCGCTGTCTGGCGACTACGACTTCCAGTTCATGATTGAAGAATTGGCCGTCGGCGCGCAGTTCAACCTGCCCTACATCCACGTGGTGGTAAACAACTCCTACCTGGGCCTGATTCGCCAAGCCCAGCGCGGTTTTGAAATGGACTACTGCGTGCAACTGGCCTTTGAAAACATCAACGCCCCGGAAATCAACGGCTATGGCGTTGACCATGTGGCAGTGGCTGAAGGTTTGGGTTGCAAAGCGATTCGGGTGTTTGCGCCCAACGATATTCAGGCCGCCCTGCGCCAGGCTCAGGAACTGATGAAACAGCACCGCGTGCCGGTGGTGGTGGAAATCATCCTGGAGCGCGTGACCAATATCTCCATGGGTACCGAGATCAACGCGGTTAACGAGTTTGAAGACTTGGCGTTGACCGGCGCGGATGCGCCGACGGCGATTTCGTTGCTGGATTAAAAGCGCCCTCACCCCCGCCCCTCTCCCGCAAGCGGTAGAGGGGAGACGACTACCGCATTCCAGTTCCCTCTCCCGCGAGCGGGGAGACAATCAAAAGGAGCGAACCCATGCCACGCTTTGCCGCCAATCTCTCCATGCTGTTCACCGAAGTGGACTTCCTGGACCGTTTCGACGCTGCCGCCCAAGCCGGTTTTAGCGGCGTTGAATACCTTTTTCCGTACGACTATCCAGCCGAAGAAATCAAAGCCCGCCTAAGCACCCATAAGCTGGAGCAGGTGCTGTTCAACCTGCCCGCTGGCGACTGGGCCAAGGGTGAGCGCGGTATCGCCTGCCACCCGGACCGCGTGGAGGAATTCCGCGCGGGCGTCGACAAGGCCATCGCCTATGCCAAGGTGCTGGGCAACTCTCAGATCAACTGCCTGGCCGGCATCCGCCCACAAGGGCCGGACTGCGCCACGGTGGAAAAAACCTTTGTCGACAACCTGAAATACGCCGCCGAAAAACTCCAGGCCGCAGGCATCAAGCTGGTCATGGAAATGATCAACACCCGTGACATTCCAGGCTTCTACCTGAACACCAGCAAACAGGCCCTGGCTATTCGCGACAAGGTCGGCAGCGCCAACCTGTTCCTGCAGTACGACATCTACCACATGCAAATCATGGAAGGTGATCTGGCCCGCAGCCTGGAAGGCAACCTGGCGGTGATCAACCACGTGCAGTTGGCCGACAACCCCGGCCGCAACGAGCCCGGCACCGGCGAGATCAACTACCGCTTTCTGTTCGCGCACCTGGACCGCATTGGTTACCAGGGCTGGGTCGGCTGTGAATACAAGCCGGCCACTACCACCGCTGCCGGCCTTGGCTGGCTTAAAACACATAACGCCATTTAAGGAGCATTCCCATGGCTAAGATCGGCTTTATCGGCACCGGCATCATGGGCAAACCCATGGCGCAAAACCTGCAAAAAGCAGGTCACACCCTGTTCTTCTCTGAGCACTTCGACAAAGCCCCGGCTGACCTCTTGGGCGACCAAGGCGTTGGCCTGGCCAACCCGAAAGAAGTGGCGCAGGAGTCCGAGTTCATCATCGTCATGGTGCCGGATACCCCACAGGTAGAAGACGTGTTGTTCCGCAAGGACGGCGTGCTGGAAGGCGTTGGCGCCGGCAAGGTAGTGATCGACATGAGCTCGATCTCCCCTACCGCGACCAAAACCTTCGCGGAAAAAATCAAAGCCACCGGTGCCGCTTACCTCGACGCGCCGGTGTCTGGCGGTGAAGTGGGCGCCAAGGCGGCCACCCTGTCGATCATGGTTGGCGGCTGCCCAAATGCCTTTGAACGCGCGCTGCCGCTGTTTCAAGCCATGGGCAAAAACATCACCCGCGTCGGCGGCAATGGCGATGGTCAAACCGCCAAAGTGGCTAACCAAATCATCGTTGCTCTGAATATTCAGGCCGTGGCGGAAGCCCTGCTGTTCGCTGCGAAAAACGGTGCCGACCCGGCCAAAGTGCGCGAAGCACTGATGGGTGGTTTTGCCGGCTCGAAGATTCTGGAAGTACACGGCGAGCGCATGATCAAAGGCACCTTTGACCCGGGTTTCCGCATCAGCCTGCACCAGAAGGACTTGAACCTGGCCCTGGCCGGCGCCAAAGAGCTGGGCCTGAACCTGCCCAACACCGCCAACGCCCAGCAAGTGTTCAGCACCTGCGCGGCCATCGGTGGCAGCAACTGGGACCACTCGGCCTTGATCAAAGGCCTGGAACATATGGCCAATTTCTCAATTCGTAAGGACTGACCTACGACCGTGAACCCTCGGGTTCGCGGTAACCCTTTTCGACCTCCCGGTAAGCGGTGTCACGGCCTGCGAGCCGGGTAGGTCGATTTCAGTCCACAGCCGTTGCGCACGACGGCTGTGGACTGCAATCGATCGCAGCCATAACAAGAAAAGATCTCGGAGTAGCCATGACCCCTGACCCGAAAACTCTATTGCGCGACTTGTTCGCCACCGCCATCGACGCCGCCCACCCGCGCCAGGTATTGGCCGACCACCTGCCCGCCGACCGCAGCGGCCGAGTGATTGTCATCGGCGCCGGCAAGGCCGCTGCGGCCATGGCCGAAGTGGTCGAGCGTGAATGGCAGGGCGAGGTATCCGGCCTGGTGGTAACCCGTTACGAGCACGGCGCCAACTGCGAAAAAATCGAAGTGGTTGAAGCCGCTCACCCCGTGCCGGATGACGCCGGCGAGCGTGTAGCCCGGCGGGTGTTGGAGTTGGTGAGCAATCTGCAGGAAAGCGATCGGGTGATCTTTCTGCTCTCCGGCGGTGGCTCGTCGTTGCTGGCCTTGCCCGCTGCGGGCATCAGCCTGCAAGACAAACAAGCCATCAACAAAGCCCTGCTCAAATCCGGCGCCACCATTGGCGAGATGAACTGCGTGCGCAAGCACCTCTCGGCGATCAAGGGCGGGCGCTTGGCCAAAGCCAGTTGGCCGGCCAGCGTATACACCTATGCCATCTCCGATGTGCCGGGCGATGAAGCCACGGTAATCGCCTCCGGGCCTACGGTTGCCGACCCCACTACGTCCCAGCAAGCGCTGGCGATTCTGGCCCGCTATGGCATCGACATTCCCGCCAACGTGCGTGCCTGGCTCAATAGTCCGCAATCGGAAACGGTAAAACCCGGCGACCCGTGCCTGGCCCGCAGCCATTTCCAACTGATCGCCACACCGCAGCAATCGCTAGATGCCGCTGCGGCCAAAGCCCAGGCCGCCGGTTTGCCGACGCTGATCCTGGGCGATCTGGAAGGCGAGTCCCGCGAAGTCGCCAAGGTGCACGCCGGCATCGCCAAGCAAATTCAGCTGCATGGCCAGCCGCTCAAACCGCCCTGCGTAATTCTTTCGGGCGGCGAAACCACCGTCACCGTGCGCGGCAACGGCCGTGGTGGGCGCAATGCCGAATTCCTCTTAAGCCTGACCGAGAGCCTTAAAGGCCTGCACGGCGTATACGCCTTAGCCGGCGACACCGACGGCATCGATGGTTCAGAAGACAACGCCGGCGCACTGATGACGCCCAGCAGCTACAGCCGCGCCGCCGACCAAGGCATAAGCGCCAGCGATGAACTGGATAACAACAATGGCTATGGCTACTTCGCGGCCCTGGGCGATTTGATCGTCACCGGCCCGACGCGGACCAACGTCAACGATTTTCGCGCCATTCTGATCCTTGAGAAGCCTGCCCAATGAGCCTGCCTACGCCCAACGAAAAAAAGTCCAAAGCCGACAAAAAAGTAAAAATCCTCGCCACCCTTGGCCCTGCGGTGCAAGGCGTGGATGACGTGCGCCATTTGGTCGAGGCCGGGGTCAACCTGTTCCGCCTTAACTTCAGCCACGGCGAGCACGCTGACCACGCCATGCGTTACCAGTGGGTGCGCGAAGTGGAACGGCAACTGAACACGCCCATTGGCATTTTGATGGACCTGCAAGGGCCGAAACTGCGTGTCGGCAAGTTTGCTGAGGGCAAGGTCAACCTGGTTCGCGGTCAGGCCTTCCGCCTGGATCTGGACGCTACTCCAGGCGATGAGCGCCGGGTCAACCTGCCCCACCCGGAAATCATCGACGCCCTGCAACCGGGCATGAGCCTGCTGCTCGACGACGGCCGTCTGCGCCTGGAAGTGACGCGCAAACAAAACACCGGTGTCGACACCCTGGTCAGCGCCGGTGGCGAGCTGTCCGACCGCAAAGGCGTGAACGTGCCCGAGGCGGTTTTGCAGCTCAGCCCACTGACCCGTAAAGACCGCATCGACCTCGACTTCGGCCTGCAACTGGGCGTGGATTGGGTCGCGCTGTCGTTTGTGCAGCGTCCGGAAGATATCGTCGAAGCGCGCGAACTGATTCAGGGCAAAGCCTTCTTGATGGCGAAAATCGAGAAGCCCTCGGCCGTGGTGCACTTGGAAGCAATCGCCAAACTCTGCGACGCGATTATGGTGGCCCGTGGCGACCTCGGCGTCGAAGTGCCGGCCGAAAATGTGCCGCGCATTCAGAAGGACATCATCCGCACTTGCCGGCAATTGGGTAAGCCGGTGGTGGTGGCCACGCAGATGCTGGAGTCCATGCGCTTCTCCCCCGCCCCGACCCGCGCCGAAGTAACCGACGTCGCCAATGCGGTAGCCGAAGGCGCCGATGCGGTGATGCTCTCGGCGGAAACTGCCTCCGGCGACTACCCGCTGGAAGCCGTGAGCATGATGAGCAAGATCATCCGCCAAGTGGAAAACGGTCCAGACTTCCAGGCCCAACTCGACGTTAGCCGCCCGCAAGCCGAAGCCACCGCCTCGGACGCCATTAGCTGCGCCATCCGCCGTATCACCGGCATTTTGCCGGTGGCGGCGTTGGTCAACTACACCGAATCGGGCAGCTCCAGCCTGCGCGCCAGCCGTGAGCGGCCGAAAACGCCGATTCTCAGCCTGACCCCGAATATCCAGACCGCCCGCCGCCTGACCGTGGCGTGGGGCATCTACTCGGTGGTGAATGCGCGCTTAAGCAAAGTGGAAGAAATCACCAGCACCGCGCTGGAAATCGCCCAAGCGCAAAACATGGCCAAACGCGGCGACACCGTGGTGATTACCGCCGGCGTACCGTTTGGGCAATCGGGCACCACCAATAGCCTGCGGATTGAAACCCTGCTTTAACGAATCCCATCTGGTTCACGCCAGTTTTGGCGCTCAACGTGCCCTCGTTGCGCGCCTTTTTTATTCAAGATCGCCGTACGTGAATGCCGAGCCGCCGCCCCCCACGCAGGCGGGGACGCCGACATGTGGGCAGTGCGAACTGTTGTGTAAAACCCGCGACTCTGGATTCCCGCCTTCGCGGGAATGACGGGGTTAAAACTGCCTACACCGTCGTCCCCGCGCAGGCGGCGGTCCGACGATTCGGGACCCAGGTACCGCCATTTCAACCACACCCACCAACCATGACCCAACGCTCATACGGCAAAACCCTACTCAACGGCTGCAGCCAAATCTTCCTGCAACAGCACCCGCTGTTCGGCGCCCTATGCCTGCTGGCCATCGCCATCGGCGCACCGCACTTGCTCGGCGGTGCATTGCTTGGAGGGTTTGCCGGGGCGTTGGCGGCACGGCGGCGCGGCTACGACCAGGCGGATATCGAAGCTGGTCTCTACAGCTACAACGGCATCTTGCTGGGCCTGATGCTGTGCAATCACTTCGCCTGGTCGGCCGTGCTGCCGCTACTGATCATCGCCAGCGCGGGCGCATCCAGCCTGGTGCTCAACCGTTTGATGCGCGGTAACCGCCAACGGCAATGGCTGCCCGCTTTCACCGCGCCCTTTGTCGGCTTGAGCTGGCTGCTGTTAAGCCTGTTGCCGAGCACACTTGCACCACCGCTTCAGGTGGTGGCGCCATTCACTGCAACCCTGGACCTTGCCGGCATAGTCGCCGCGCTACTGAGAGGCGTGGGGCAAGTCATTTTTCTCAGCGAACCACTGGCCGGCGCCATCGTGCTATTCGGTCTATCGCTGGCCAGCCGCCGCGCAGCGCTATGGGCGTTGCTGGGTTCGGCCATGGGCCTGGCCATGGCCTTGTACCAAGGCTGGCCGATGAGCAATGCGTTAGCGGGGTTGTATGGCTATAACGGCGCGCTGGTGGGTGTGGCGTTAAGTCAGGCGTACCGCAAACCGGCGGTGGTGCTGCTCGGCATCCTGCTCGCCCTGCCCCTGCAACCGGGGTTCGCCGCATTCGCGCTGCCGGAACTGACAGCGCCGTTTATT
>NZ_JBBNAH010000012.1:0-9631 GCF_037994325.1 Pseudomonas sp. | reverse complement strand
ATCCAGGGCCCCAAGGGTCTGCATGCGGTCAATATCAACTCGATAAACCAGACAGTCGAAGCACCCGCTGCAGCTGTCGCTCAACCGCAGGCAGTCACCTCCGAAGCGTAAAAATCTTGCCTAACCGCTAGATTAATTGCGCATAAAAAAGGCCGGTCATTAGACCGGCCTTTTTTTAACCACGCTTTTTGATCACATGTGCTTGATCATGGCGTCGCCGAAAGCGGAGGACGACAGCAAGGTCGCGCCTTCCATCAGACGCTCAAAGTCGTAGGTAACGGTTTTGGCCGAGATAGCCCCGTTAACTCCGTCGATGATCAAGTCTGCTGCCTCGGTCCAGCCCATGTGGCGCAGCATCATTTCAGCGGAAAGGATGAGCGAACCTGGGTTCACTTGGTCCTTGCCGGCGTACTTAGGTGCGGTGCCGTGGGTGGCTTCGAACATAGCGATGTTGTCCGACAGGTTAGCGCCCGGAGCAATACCGATACCGCCTACTTCGGCCGCCAGAGCGTCGGAGAGGTAGTCGCCGTTCAGGTTCAGGGTAGCGATCACATCGTACTCAGCCGGGCGCAGCAGAATCTGCTGGAGCATGGCGTCAGCGATGGCGTCTTTAACCACAACCTTTTTACCGGTGTTCGGGTTGGTGAACTGCATCCAAGGGCCGCCGTCGAGCAGCTCAGCGCCGAATTCGTTTTTGGCGATTTCGTAGCCCCAATCTTTGAAGGCACCTTCGGTGAACTTCATGATGTTGCCTTTATGCACGATGGTCAGCGAGTCGCGGTTGTTGTCGACCACGTACTGCAGTGCTTTACGCACCAGACGCTGAGTACCCTGCTTGGACACTGGCTTGACGCCGATACCGCAGTCCTGGTCGAAACGGATTTTGGTAACACCCATTTCTTCTTTCAGGAACTTGATAACTTTCTGAGCTTCCGGCGAGCCGGCTTTCCACTCGATACCGGCATAAATGTCTTCCGAGTTTTCACGGAAGATAGTCATGTCGACGTCTTGCGGCTTTTTAACCGGGCTAGGTACGCCGGTGAACCAACGCACTGGGCGCAGGCATACATAAAGGTCGAGCTCTTGGCGCAGGGCCACGTTCAGGGAACGAATACCACCGCCAACTGGGGTGGTCAGAGGACCTTTGATGGAAACAACGTAATCGCGAACAGCTTCGAGTGTTTCTTTCGGCAGCCAGGTGTCTTGATCGTAAACCTGGGTAGCCTTCTCACCGGCGTAAACTTCCATCCAGGAGATTTTGCGCTCGCCGCCGTAGGCTTTTTGTACGGCAGCATCAACGACCTTGATCATCACTGGGCTGATATCTACACCAATGCCATCACCCTCGATGTAAGGGATGATTGGATTGTTCGGTACATTCAGGGACATATCGGCATTAACGGTGATTTTGTCACCGGTTGCTGGCACCTGGATCTTTTGGTATCCCATGCTGGACTCCGTTGCTTTCGTGGTCTGACATCCCGCCGCGCGGATGGCGTGGCGATATGGAACTTGAATTGGTCTCGGAAAGGCGGGCCATTCTTGTAGTATTTCTACAGAAAGTCACGCACTTTTCTCGCATTTGTCGGACTAAACACCCGCTGCAGGCCGCATTATTACGGCCTTGGGCCTGCCCATGTAGCCAAACTACATGCGCACTACATTTCCCGTTCGGCCAGGGCGCTTTTCAGCCTAGCAGCTTGGGTCGATCTTGCCTTTTTCGGCGCCGCTTGCGATACCCCGCCGCGCGCTGATCGCACAGGAGTTAGCTATGCGCTTTACCCCGCACGTTACCGTGGCCACTATCGTTGAAGATCAGGGTCGTTTTCTGCTGGTGGAGGAAACCGCCGACGGCCGCGCTGTATTTAATCAGCCTGCCGGCCACTTGGAAGCCGACGAAAGTCTCATGCAGGCGGCGACTCGCGAAACCCTGGAAGAAACCGGCTGGGATGTCGAGCTCACAGCTGTCACAGGTATCTATCTATACACCGCACCTAGCAACGGCGTGACCTACCAGCGCGTGTGCTTCGCCGCCAAAGCCCTCCAGCAGCGTGACAACTATCAACTGGACGACGGCATCATCGGTCCGCAGTGGCTGACCCGCGACGAGCTGGCGGCGCAACCTGAGCGCTGGCGTAGCGAGCTGGTGTTGCGCTGCATTGACGACTATTTGGGCGGTGAACGTTTTCCCTTGGCATTGCTGCGCGACTAGCGCTAATCGCCGTTCACCCGGCTCGCCTGTTAGAATCGCGTTTTTCCGAAAAGCCCTGCATCAGAATCCCTATGCGTGACAACTCCTCTACCCGCGTGATCGTCGGCATGTCCGGCGGTGTTGACTCCTCCGTCTCCGCCCTTCTGCTCTTGGAGCAGGGTTACCAGGTGGAAGGCTTGTTTATGAAGAACTGGGAGGAAGACGACGGCACCGAATACTGCACCGCCATGGACGACATGGCTGACGCGCAGGCGGTGTGCGACAAAATTGGCATCAAGCTGCACACCGCCAACTTTGCCGCCGAATACTGGGACAACGTGTTCGAACATTTCCTCGCCGAATATAAGGCTGGGCGCACGCCGAACCCGGACATCCTCTGTAACCGCGAAATCAAGTTCAAAGCCTTCCTCGACTACGCCCTGATGCTCGGCGCCGACCTGATCGCCACCGGCCATTACGTGCGCCGCCGCGACACCGACGGCCGCACCGAACTGCTCAAAGGCCTGGACCCGAACAAAGATCAGAGCTACTTCTTGCATGCCGTTGGCGGCGAACAACTGGCGAAAACCCTGTTTCCGGTGGGCGAACTGGAAAAGCCGCAAGTGCGCGCCATCGCCGAGAAACACGAACTGGCGACTGCGAAGAAAAAGGACTCCACCGGCATCTGCTTTATTGGTGAGCGCCGTTTCAGCGACTTCCTCAAGCAGTACCTGCCCGCCCAGCCCGGCAATATCGAAACCACCGAAGGTGAAGTGATCGGCCGCCACCATGGCCTTATGTACCACACCATCGGCCAGCGCCAGGGCCTGGGCATCGGCGGCCTGAAAGATGCCGGCGAAGAGCCGTGGTACGTGCTGATAAAAGACCTTGAGCGCAACGTATTAGTCGTCGGCCAAGGCAATGAGCACCCCTGGCTATTCTCCAGCGCCCTGCTCTGCTCGGAAATCTACTGGGTCAACCCCATCGACCTCAGCAGCCCGCGCCAACTGACCGCCAAAGTGCGCTACCGCCAAGGCGACCAAGCCTGCACCTTGGAACAAACCGCCAGTGGCTATCGCGCGGTGTTTGCCATGCCGCAGCGCGCTGTTACCCCTGGCCAGTCGGTGGTGTTTTACGACGGTGAAATCTGCCTTGGCGGCGGCGTAATAGAAGTAGCCGAACCCTGGAGCAGTAAGGAAAAACGCGCATGACCCCGACGCAGGAACAACTGATCGCCCTGGGCGGCGTCTTTGAGGCGGCGTTTTTGGTCGATCAGGTCGCGCGCACCGGGCAGATCAGCGAAAGCGCCCTGAGTTGCATGCTCGGCAGCCTGATGATCCGCGACCCAAAAACCACCCTGGAAGTTTACGGCGGCGACGATATCAACCTGCGCAATGGCTACCGCGCCCTGCTTAGCGCCCTGGAGCGCGACCCCAGCACCTTGCAACGCGAACCGCTGCGCTATGCCCTCGCCCTGCTTGGCCTGGAGCGCAAGCTGGCCAAGCGCGACGATATGCTGCAAACCATCGGCACGCGCCTCGACCAAATCCAAAACCAGGTGCAGCACTTCGGCCTGGTGCATGAGAACGTCATCGCGGCCAGCGGCGGCCTGTACCAAGACACCCTCAGCACCTTTCGCCAACGCATTCAGGTGCATGGCGATATGCGCAACCTGCAGCAACCGAGCAATGCCGCGAAGATTCGCGCCTTATTGCTGGCAGGCATTCGTTCGGCGCGCCTATGGCGGCAGCTGGGCGGCCATCGCTGGCAGTTGGTGCTTAGCCGTCGCAAGTTGCTGAAAGACCTTTACCCGCTGGTTCGCAACTAAAAGCCAACCACCATCCCGTAGGTTGGATCGGTCCGCGTTCGGTGAGCGCAGCGAAGCCCAACGGGCCGGCCCAACAGCGAGTCAGACGGGCTCCGCGTATAGATTTCCGCGCGAACCGATAAGCGCCGTCCTTTTGGACGGCCTGTTGGGCTCTGCCGATGGCTCAACCCAACCTACGACACCGCGTGCCTCCTTATGGGAAAAACCCGACAGAGCATTCGCGATGCGCGGGTCAGGGGAGGTTTTTCTATGTATAATTCGCGCCCCTTTTCGTCGCCCGACTGTCCGAGAACGCCCCATGCAGCTCTCCTCGCTCACCGCGGTATCCCCCGTTGATGGCCGTTACGCCAGCAAAACCAGCGCTCTGCGCCCAATCTTCAGCGAATACGGCCTGGTCCGTTTCCGCGTTATGGTCGAGGTTCGCTGGCTGCAGCGCCTGGCCAGCCACACCGGCATCCCGGAAGTTGCACCCTTCTCGGTAGAGGCCAATGCCCTGCTCAACACCTTGGCCGAAAGCTTCCAACTGGAGCACGCCGAGCGCGTTAAAGAAATCGAGCGCACCACCAACCACGACGTTAAAGCCGTGGAATACCTCCTTAAAGAACAAGCCGCCAAGCTGCCTGAACTGGCCGCCGTCAGCGAGTTCATCCACTTCGCCTGCACCAGTGAGGACATCAACAACCTGTCTCACGCCTTGATGCTGCGCGAAGGCCGCGACACCGTATTGCTGCCGCTGATGCGCCAGCTGGCCGACGCCATTCGCGAACTGGCTCACCGTTTTGCCGACGTACCTATGCTGTCACGTACCCACGGCCAACCAGCCTCCCCAACGACCCTGGGTAAAGAACTGGCCAACGTGGTTTACCGCCTGGAGCGTCAGATCGCTCAAGTGGCTGCCGTGCCGCTGCTGGGCAAGATCAACGGTGCCGTGGGCAACTACAACGCGCACTTGTCGGCCTATCCGGATGTTGATTGGGAAGCCAACGCTCGCGAGTTTATTGAAGCTGAGCTGGGGCTGACCTTTAACCCTTACACCACCCAGATCGAACCCCACGACTACATCGCCGAGCTGTTTGATGCCGTGGCACGCTTCAACACCATCCTCATCGACTTTGATCGCGATATCTGGGGCTATATCTCCCTGGGCTACTTCAAGCAGCGCACCATTGCCGGCGAAATCGGTTCGTCGACCATGCCGCACAAGGTCAACCCGATCGACTTCGAAAACTCCGAAGGCAACCTGGGTATCGCCAACGCCCTGCTGCAACACTTGGCTAGCAAACTGCCGATTTCCCGCTGGCAGCGCGACCTGACCGACTCCACCGTACTGCGCAACCTCGGCGTTGGTTTCGCCCACAGCGTGATCGCTTACGAAGCCACCCTTAAAGGCATCAGCAAACTGGAGCTCAACGCTCAGCGCATTGCCGCCGACCTGGACGCGTGCTGGGAAGTGCTGGCCGAGCCGGTACAAACCGTGATGCGCCGCTACGGTGTGGAGAATGCCTACGAGAAGCTCAAGGAGCTGACCCGCGGCAAAGGCATCAGCAGCGAGGCCCTGCAAACCTTTATCGATGGCCTGGACATTCCAGCCGAGGCCAAGGTTCAGCTACGCGCCCTGACTCCTGCTGGCTACGCGGGCAACGCCGCCGCCCAGGCCAAGCGCATCTGACTGCTACCGCCCCTGCACACGCCCGGCAGTGCCGGGCGTTTTTATTTTGGGGCTTTGAACACTTTCAAGGGCTTAGCTATGAATCCTGATATTCCGCTGCAGATGCTGGGTGGCATTACCGCCCGTGAGTTCTTGCGCGACTACTGGCAGAAGAAACCGCTGCTGGTGCGCCAGGCCATCAGCGACTTTGAAAGCCCGATTTCCGCCGACGAACTGGCCGGCTTAGCGCTGGAAGAAGAAGTCGAATCGCGCCTGGTGCTCGAACATGGCGAGCGCCCTTGGGAGCTGCGCCGCGGCCCATTCGAGGAAGACGCCTTCAGCACCCTGCCCGAGCGCGACTGGACCTTGCTGGTGCAAGCCGTCGACCAGTTCGTACCCGAAGTGGCCGAGCTGCTGCAGCACTTCCGCTTTTTGCCCAGCTGGCGCATTGACGATGTGATGATCAGCTTCGCCACCCCAGGCGGCGGTGTGGGCCCGCATTTCGACAACTACGACGTTTTCCTTCTCCAGGGCCAGGGACACCGGCGCTGGAAAATCGGCCAGATGTGCGACTCAGATACCCCCATGCTCGAGCATGCAGATCTGCGCATTCTGGCCAACTTTGAACAGACCGACGAATGGGTGTTGGAGCCCGGCGACATGCTCTATCTGCCGCCACGTTTGGCTCACTATGGCACCGCCGAGGATGATTGTATGACCTATTCCGTGGGTTTCCGCGCCCCTAGCGCCGCAGAAGTTTTGACCCATTTCACCGACTTCCTGAGCCAGTTCCTGCCAGACGAAGAACGCTACAGCGACGCCGGCACCGTGCCAGCCAGCGACCCCCATCAGATTCAGCGCGACTCGCTGGACCGCCTGAAAGCCCTGCTCAATGAGCACATGGGCGATGAGCGCCTGCTGATGACCTGGTTTGGCCAATTTATGACAGAGCCTAAGTACCCCGAGCTGGTAGCCGGCACCGAGCTGGACGAAGAAGAACTGCTCGAGCAGATCGAAAACGGCGCCATGCTGGTCCGTAATCCAAGCGCGCGCCTTGCCTGGTCTGAGGTCGGTGAAGACCTGGTGCTGTTTGCCAGCGGTCAGAGCCGCCTACTCTCGGCCAGCCTGCGTGAACTGCTGAAATTGATCTGTGCCGCCGACGTGCTGCACATGGAAAACCTTGGCCAATGGCTGGCCGATGACGAAGGGCGTAACCTCGTCCTCGAGCTGGTCAGACAGGGAAGTTTGGAGTTTGCAGATGAGTAGCAACGTACAAGTTCGGGTCGCGAGCTGGCAGAAAGACAACGCCGACCTGCGCCGTATTCGCGAGACAGTATTTATCGCCGAGCAAGCCGTTCCCGCCGAGCTGGAATGGGATGCGGAAGATGTGGAAGCGGTGCACTTTCTCGCCGTCGATGGCGATTACGCGATCGGCACCGCACGCTTGCTGCCCGACGGCCATATTGGCCGGGTGTCGGTACTTAAAGACTGGCGCGGTTTGAAAGTTGGCGAAGCATTGATGACCGCAGTGATCAATGAAGCCGAGCGTCGCGGCTTGAAGGAACAGACACTCAGCGCTCAGGTTTACGCCACCGCATTCTATGAGCGGCTAGGCTTTACCGTTGTCAGCGGCGAGTTTCTCGACGCCGGCATCCCCCACGTAGAGATGAAACGCATCAGTCAGTGAGGTCAGGATGATCGACGAAGATACGCCGCAAACAGACACCACGGACGGTGTCGCGGACTCTCCACCCGCAGAGCTGCCCGCCATCGAATTCGTGTCGCCGGGCAGCTTCGCAGTGCACAACCCGCCCGCCCAGCATGGCGAACGTGAGCGCCGTGAACCGGCACCCTTTCAACTGGGCGGCGAGCGCGAACTGCAGCACTTTACCCGCCCGGAGCAAGCCCAGGCCCACGCCCTGGCGTTGCTGCAACAAGCGCAGCGCAGCCTGTGCATTTACACCCCCGACCTCGAGCGCTGGCTCTACCACCACAGCAGCGTGCAGGACGCCTGCACGCAATTTCTGTTGGCCAACCCTAAAAACCGTCTGCGCATTCTGCTGAACGATCCGAGCAGCGCGGTAAAAGAAGGTCATCGCTTGCTGCAACTGTCCCGACGCCTTTCGAGCAACCTGCACATTCGCAAGCTGAATCCCAGCTATACCAACGATGAAATTGCCTATCTGCTGGCGGATACCGGCGGCTTGCTGATGCGCCCAAAGCTGGAACAGATCGCTGGCTATGCGCTGTACAACGACCCCGGCCAAGTGCGGGTGATGCAAAACAAATTCGATCAGGCGTGGGACGTCAGCGTCAGCGACCTGGACTTACGGAGCTTACTGCTATGACCTTGCGCACCCTGCTCGCCGCTCTCTGCTTGTGCCTGAGCCAGCCGCTGCTGGCCGCCACCGAAGTGATACCGCTGAACTACCGCACCGCCGACGACGTGTTACCCGTGGTGCAATCGGTGCTCGGCAACGAAGGCCGCGCCAGTAACTACGGCAACCAACTGATCGTTAATGCCCCACCCGCCAAGTTGCAGGAAGTGCGCGACCTGCTTAAGCAACTCGACAAACAGCCACGGCGCTTGCTGATCAGCGTCGACACCAGCGACAGCAACTCCTCCAACAGCCAAGGCTATTCGGTCAACGGCACTGCCAGCGCCGGCAATGTCGAAATCCAATCCGGACGCGGCGAAGTCAACGGCCGCGACCAAGTGCGCATTATCAACCGCAGCACCCAAAGCCGCGGCGGCGGTACACAGCAGGTGCAAACCAGCGAAGGCTATCCGGCGCTTATTCAGGTCGGTCAGAGCGTGCCGCTGACCACCACCAGCGTCGACAGCTACGGACGCCCGTACAACAACACCGAATACCGCAACGTCACCCGCGGCTTTTATGTCACCGCCAGCCTGACCGGCGACTTGGTGCACATCAGCATCGCCAACAACAACGATCGCCTAAGCCAGACCCAGCAAGGCGCAATCAACATCCAAAACACCGAGACCAAAGTCACTGGCCGCCTGGGTGAATGGATCACCATCGGCGGCGTGAATGAAAACTCTCAGTCTGACCAAAGCGGCTTTATTCAGCGCCGCTCCACCCAAGGTCGCGAGGATATGACCCTGCGCGTAAAGGTTGACGCCCTGGACTGACAAGGCCGCGACTGGCGGGGAAATTCGTGACCCGCAAGTCGCACGTCGAACAATATGTAGTAGTAGAAAAAAAGCACTACAAAACGTTTGACGAAGCTGTTTGGCAGAGGCATCATGGCCCCGCTCCCGCTAATCAGAGGCCTCGAAAGAGCCTCCGGATCGCAACCTGCTTACCGTAGATTCGATTCGTGTTTTACCGCTCAAAAGGCAGTTCGACGAGATTGCGACTGGAACGAAGTTGTCCTGAGGGACGGGGAAGCGTTTTACGTAACAGCCAGACTGGCCGCCACAGCCCACCGCGACACCCAACGGTTTCCACGAGCCGGCAAGTGCCAAAGCAGCTGACGCCACCTTCCTGTTCACCCCCTCTGCCCCCTCCTCAGCTTCAATCCCGTCTCAGTCGATATCTCGTTGCTCTGCAGTACACCTACCGCTGCAAGACCACTCAGCTTTGTCCGGTTTTGAATGGGAAGTGTCGTGCTCAACCAATCATCAACTTTGAAGGATTGACCATGTCTGCTTATCAAAATGACATCAAAGCCGTAGCCGCTTTGAAAGAAACCGCCGGCAACAGCTGGAGTGCGATCAACCCTGAGTCCGTCGCCCGTATGCGCGCTCAGAACCGCTTCAAAACCGGTCTGGATATCGCCAAGTACACCGCCGCTATCATGCGCAAAGACATGGCCGACTACGACGCTGACTCTTCTGTCTACACCCAGTCCCTGGGCTGCTGGCACGGCTTCATCGGTCAGCAGAAGCTGATTTCGATCAAGAAGCACCTGAAGACCACCAACAAGCGCTACCTCTACC
>NZ_JBBNAH010000011.1:0-3911 GCF_037994325.1 Pseudomonas sp. | reverse complement strand
CTGTAGGGTGTGCTGCGCGCACCAAGCGATTTCTCCTTTGAACACCGAGCGCGAACCGACCGCACCTAGCGGATGGCCACCAAACTCAACAAGCGCCCGTCAAACCGCCCAAACTGCCCCTGTAACTCACTGCCGCTTTGCCATTCTGGCGATAGGTCAGTCAGCAGGCGCAAGCGCGCATCGCCAGCTTCGTTCCATTCCAGCACCTCGGCATGTTCAAAGTAGAAGCGCTGCAAGGTCAGTGGGTACAGCGCCTTGAATAGGCTTTCTTTCAGCGAAAACGTCAGGGTTACCAGCAGCCCCAATTGCTCGGGGTCGAGCACGCTGGCGCGGCGCAGTTCGGCGGGGGTGAGGATTTCGCCCTGTAGGCGGGCGGCGCGTTCGCTGCTCAGCAGGTTTTCCACGTCCAGCCCCAGCCCGCGCCAATCGCCGCTGTTGGCCACAATCGCCGCCGCCCAGTTTTTGCCGTGGGTAATCGAACCGCTAACGCCTGCGGGCCATTGCGGCGCCCGGTCGGCGCCAACCGCCGGCACCACCTCGCTGCGATTTAAACGGCGCAACGCTTCACGCGCACACACGCGGCCGGCGAGAAACTCGGCCTGGCGCTTGGCCACGCCATGGGTGGCGGGAATCTGGCTGCGTTGGAAATCATCCGGCTGCAACAACGCCGGATCGAACGCGGTGCTGACAAATCGGCTATTGGCCAATGGCTGCGGCAAAGGCCAGTGTTCAGCCAACGGGCTGCAACAGGCGGGGAGGGTATAAGTCGACATGCCGGCATTCTGCCGGGAGCCAGCGTTTGGGGCCAGCACCGGCGGCGTTTACATTTCTTTGCATACGCGCAACAAAGCGACACGGAATGTACCGCGCGCATTTGCCAGACTGCCGCCGCGTTTCTTCGGAACGCAGGTGAGGTTGTAGTTTGGCCCGGCCGCTCTGCGAAAGGCGCCAAACCTTAGTCACTGATTTAAGTGCGGGAGCCCGTTTGGGCTCCCGTTTTTTTTGCTGGCGCACAACACACGCTACGGCGGATGGCTTGGGTGTGCTGTGCGCACCAAGGGAGTACCGAGATGCGCCCGGTGCGCGCAGCACACCCTACGAGCGCTCGCGATCAGATCGGGTAACCTAGGCGCCCCGCCCACTACTCGCGCCAAGGCTCGCCATGAAACCCGAAGACCTCCTCCTGCTCGTCACCCGCGAGATGCCGTATGGCAAGTACAAGGGCCGGTTGATTGCGGATCTGCCGGGGCCTTATTTGAATTGGTTTGCCCGTGAGGGTTTCCCTAAGGGCGAGATTGGCCAGTTGTTGCAGTTGATGCAGGAGATTGATCACAACGGTCTCGGTGAGTTGCTCACGCCGCTGCGCAAGAAGCCGCGCCAACCCCTGTAGTGCCGCGCCTTGCGCAACTTTCCCGGTTTACTCCTATGCTGCAAAAGCTGCCCTGCCAATGGGGTGGTTGGGGGGACGTGTGGGCGTGGGTAGGGCGCCTGCTTTCATAGGGATTGTGCGGGGCACTTCGAATGCGGGGCAAACGTCGCCTGTTCGTTTTGGTGTGGCCGTTTATTGCCATTGTCGTGCTGCAGGCGGTGCTGGCGGGCATTAGCCTGGAGGTTATGTCGTCGGTGCGCGCCTATGTGACCGGCGAAAGCCTGTGGTCCAAAGGGCAGAAAGATGCCATCACCCATCTGACCCTGTATGCCGACAGCGCGGATGAGGCTGACTACCACGCCTATCAAGCGGCTATCGCTATTCCCTTGGGCGACCATGCCGCGCGCCTGGCGATGGATTTGCCTAACCCCGATTACCGCGCCGCGTATGAGGGTTTTCTGCGCGGGGGTACGCACCCGGACGATATTCCCGGCCTGATCTGGCTGTATCGCGACTTCGGTGAGTTCAGCTATCTCAAGCGCGCCATCGGCCATTGGCAGGTGGGCGACCAGTTTGTGTTGGCGTTGCAGGGTGTGGCTGAGCAGATGCACCAAAGCATCCGCGCCGACACGGCAACGCCTGCGCAGTTACAGGCGTGGAAGGCGCAGATCTACGCTATCAATCAGCAAGTTACTCCCGTGGAAAAGGCCTTTTCCGACACCCTGGGCGAGGGCTCGCGTTTTATTCAGCGCCTGTTGTTGGCGGCTAATGTGTTGGTGGCGCTGGTGCTTTTTCTGTTGGCCACGCTGCGCACGCTTAAGTTGCTGCAACAGCGCGAGGCCTTTGACCTGGCGCTGCGTACGGAAAAGGAGCGGGCGCAAACCACCTTGGCCTCGATTGGTGATGCGGTGATCCGCACCGACCGCTTGGGTTGCCTGGAATACCTCAACCCGGCCGCTGAGGATTTGATTTTGTGCCGTTACGAGCAGGCCCGGGGCCGCTCGCTGGTGTCGCTGTTTCATTTGCAGGACAGCGATTGTCAGTTGGCCGACGCGCCGCTGATTGAGCGCATTCTGGCCGGCGAAATCGGCAGCAGCGCCCATGCCCAGCAAGTGGTGCGCTTGGATGGCAGCAAGGTGCCGGTGGCCTTGGTTGGCGCGCCGATTCAAATTGCCGGGCGGATTGTCGGCGCAGTGCTGGTGCTGCATGACATGACCCGCGAGCGTCAGTACATCGACACCCTGTCGTGGCAAGCTTCCCATGATGCGCTGACCGGCTTGGCTAACCGCCGTGAGTTCGAACAGCGCTTGGAAAGCGCCTTGGCGCGGTTGGATAACCACCCGGGGCAACATGCGTTGCTGTTTCTCGACTTGGATCAGTTCAAGGTGGTCAATGACACCTGCGGACATGCCGCTGGCGATCAGCTGCTGCGCCAGGTGTGCGTGCTGTTGCAGGAGCATTTGCGTGACGGCGATACCCTGGCGCGCTTGGGTGGCGATGAGTTCGGCATTCTCCTGGAAAACTGCCCGGCGGCGCCGGCCGCGCGGATTGCCGAGCTGCTGCGTATCACCGTGCAAGACCTGCAGTTCGCCTGGGATGGGCGCAATTTCAGTATTGGGGTGAGCATCGGTCTGGTGAGCCTGGAGCACTCGCGCATTAGCCTGGCCGAGGCGCTGCGTTCCGCCGATATGGCCTGCTATATGGCCAAGGAAAAGGGCCGCAACCGCGTGCAGGTGTACCAGAGCGACGATTCGGAAATGTCCAGCCGCTTCGGTGAAATGGCCTGGGTGCAGCGTATTCATGCGGCGTTGGAGGAGGAGCGTTTCTGCCTGTTCTACCAACTTATTGCGCCGGTGGCGGCCGACCATAGCCAAGGCGCGCACGTGGAATTGCTGCTGCGTTTGCGCGACGAAGATGGCCAGCTGGTGCCGCCGATTCGTTTTATTCCGGCGGCCGAGCGCTACGGGCTGATGCCGTTGATTGACCGTTGGGTGGTTAGCCACGCCTTTAGCGTTCTGGCCCAGCGCCACGCCAGCCAGAGCAGCGACCCGATTGCCACTTGCGCCATCAACCTGTCGGGGCCGACCTTTGGCGACCAGGCCTTTCTTGGTTATGTGCGTGAACAGCTCAGCCGCTTCAACATTGCCCCGCAGCAGATTTGCTTTGAAATCACCGAAACCAGCGCCATCGCCAACCTGGGCAGCGCCATGCATTTCATCCGTGAACTGAAAAGCCTGGGCTGCCGGTTTTCGTTGGACGACTTTGGCGCGGGCATGTCCTCGTTTGCCTACCTCAAGCACTTGCCGGTGGACTACCTGAAGATCGACGGCAGCTTTGTTAAAGACATGCTCGAAGACCCTATCGACCGCGCCATGGTTGAGTCGATTAACCAGATCGGCCATGTGATGGGCAAGCTGACCATTGCCGAGTTCGTGGAAACGCCCGAGATCATGCTGGCGCTGGCCGAGGTTGGGGTGGATTACGCCCAGGGGTATGCGATTGCCAAGCCGCTGCCGTTTGGTCCGGAGGTGCGTTTGAACGG
>NZ_JBBNAH010000010.1:0-2870 GCF_037994325.1 Pseudomonas sp. | reverse complement strand
AAGCTGTCCTGTACCTGCTGTTGGTCGATATTGTCGGCACTTAGCTGTGCCAGCATCACCTGCCGATTACTTTTTGCCTGCGCCGCCAGTTCGCGCAGGCCGGGCGCGTGTTGGCCTATCACCGCTCGTACCTCTTGGCGCTGTTCCTTGGGCAAACGCAGCACCTTGCCGAGCAGTTCGCGCACTGGTTGGCTTTGCCCCATTTCAGCTAAGGGCCCGGCGCTGGGCCGGTTCAGCAACCAGCCACCGAGAAAAGCGTTGGCGCCAAGGGAGAGCAGCAGGGCGCCGCTTAATAGCCAGGTTTTATTCATAACTCATCTGCCCATAACAGGCCGCCCATGGCGTGGGCAGCAATTTGCAAATCATCGTCGGCCGCAGGTGCCGTCCAGTGCCCAGCCCAAACACCCAGCACCGCGCACAAGGCCAGGCTGGCAACTTTCACCGGCCAGCCATAACGCCACTGTTCCAACGCGCGCTGCACGCCGCGGTACCAGGGCAGGCGTTGCGGCTGGGCGGTGGCGGCCTGGACGATGCGTGCAGCCAAGTCGTGCGGCGGGCGCGGGCGTGGCTGACCGGCCAGGTGCCGACGCAGATCGTCGTCGTTCATCGCTGTTTCTCCTCATGGCGTGGGCTCAGGCTTTTCGGCAGCCAGCGGCGCAGTTGTTCGCGGGCGCGGCCGAGCAGACCTTCCAACGCTTTGCTGTGAATTCCCATCAGTGCTGCCGCTTGCGGGTTGCTGTGTTCATCGAAGTAACAGAGCAGCACAGCCATGCGCTGTTTTTCCGGCAGCCGTTGCACCACCCGCTGTATCTCGGCCGCTTCGCGGGCCTGTGCCACGGCGCCAGCGGTGTCGGCAGTGGGATCGAGCAGCTCTTCCAGCAGGCTGTCGATGTCCTGTTCGGCGCGGTGTTTGTGCCGACGCAGATCATCCAGACACAGATTGACCACAATGCGCTGCAACCAGGTGGTGAACTGCGCCCGGCCTGGCTGCCAGACAGCGGCATGGGTCCAGACCCGGGTAAAGGCTTCCTGGGCAATATCCTCAGCATCGGCTCGCTGGGCAAAAAAGCGTCGGGCGATGGCATACGCACGCGGCAGATGACGCGTCACCAACGTGGCAAATGCACGCTGATCGCCGGTGGCGATAGCGGTCATCAACTGCTCGTCAGTGGGCGTCATTGCGGCGGCGCCTTAAGGGTTCGGGGTCACGGTGATGCTGCCCGAACGGGTATTGCCTTGGCTACCGGTAACGCTGCGGTTTAGCGTGTTGCTGTCTTGGTCATAGCTGTAACTGGCATCCCGGCCGAGGGTTTTGCCGTTAGCTGTCGTCACCTCGGTTTGCCGGCTCGCCGAGCCATCGGCATGGCTGGTTTGCTGGTTAAAGGTGCCGGTATTGCCGTTGGCGCCGGTATAGGTGCCGCTATTCTGGCCATCGGTATGGGCGCCTTGCACCGTGCGCGTATTGCCGTTAACGCCGGTGGTGGAACGATTGAACTGGCCGCTCGCGTTGTCGTACTGAGTGGTGCTGGAACGGCTAGCCGTTTTGCCATTGGCGCCGGTAAGCGTTTGCTGGCGATTTAACCCAGCGCCGCGCTGCCCGCTGACCGTCGTTTGATAGCTACCGCTATGGCCACGGCCGGTGGCAAACCCACCCGCGCGCTGACGCTCAGCGGCTTGAATGGCGGTAGTGAACAGCAGAGACAGACACAGCAAAGCGGGCAGGGTGGTAAGCATTAAACGACGCATAGAAAGCCTCGACGGGTTGGGCAGGGTCGAGGCTTATACGCAGGAGACGGAATAACCCCTGCGAATTTCTTTTAACGCTTTGCGCCTGGTCTTGCAGAACTAGCCCCAACTCGCCGCAATCACCGATTCCAACGCCTCCCGGTAGTTGAGCGGTGGGCTGCTGCTGGCCGAGCTCTGCGGGGCAAAGGCGGCCATGGCTTCGATCAAACGGTTGAGTCGTGCGGCGTCAATTGCTTCGCCAGCGTAGGTTTCAAAGGTGAGGTTTTGTTTGCTCGGGTCGCTAAACCAGTCGCTAACGGTGAGCTTGTCGTCTGTGCCGCTAATGCTCACATCCAGGTTATTGGCCGAACGGCTAAACCAGAGGTCTTTGGCATCAATCGCCTCACGGAAAATCACGTAGTTACGGTCAAGCCACGCCTGCTCTTTGCTGACTATGGGGGTGATGGTGTCGTGCCCGTAACCGCGGCCAAACACGTAGGTGTTGTTGCCGTCGCCGCCGTTAAGAATGTCGTCGCCGGTGCCGCCATCAAGCACATCATTGCCGCCCTGGCCTTCCAATACGTCATTGCCGGCACCGCCGGTTAAGACGTTATCGCCACGGTTGCCGACCAATAGGTTATCCAGATCATTGCCGGTGGCGTTGATGTCCTCGTTCCATAGCTTCAGCGGCTCCAGGGTGTAGATGGCATAGGCGCCGGCCACATTGGCGGCCTGGCGGAAACGCTCAATACCCACAAAACGGGTCATATCGCTGACCTTTTGCCGGCCCGAGTCGGCGATATAAAAGCCCAGCAACTCGCCCATATCGCTAAAGGCCACGCCAGTGATGGTGACCATATGGTTGATGGCGCCATTGTCGTTATAGGCCGGATCGTCCCACAGCACCCCAGCATTAACCGCCTGCATCACCCCACGTCCGCTGCGAATCAAATTCGCTGTGCCGGCTTCGTTATAGCCGGCAATCAGGTCGTTGCGAATGCCGTAGCTGCTGAGGATGGATTGCTGCTGAACAAAGTTCGAACCCCCGCGTTTGTAGCTCGGCTGAGCCGGATCGATAAAGGCCCAGTTATTGTCGATGGCGACTTTTAATACATCGCCCTCGGTGGTGGGGCGGTCGGCTTGGG
>NZ_JBBNAH010000009.1:0-1589 GCF_037994325.1 Pseudomonas sp. | reverse complement strand
GTGCTACCGCTCCCGGCTGACGCGGCCAGGGTGGAGGTAAGTGAGGAAAAATCCAGGCAAAAAAAAGCCGCTCAACAGGGCGGGAGCGGCCAGGAGTAACGTTGACTGAGGAGCTACCGCCATCAACGTTTAGAGATAGGTGCTCGCATGCCGGGCAGGGCACGCGAGTGGGGTATCAGCTGTCTTGCGCGGCCTTTTCAGCGGCCTTCTGTGCGGCGACTGCCTCGGCGTTGGAATTTTTCTGCTGCTGGGCGATTGCGGCATTGCGCGCAACAAAGGCTGGCGACTCTTCAGCCAGGCTAAGTTGGGAGAAAAACAGCGAACTGGTGGCGAACAGGGCAGTAAAAAGCAAAGTACGGGGCATAGTGTGATCCTCAAGTCGGGCTCATCGTGGAAAGCGAGGCCAGTGTAATGAGGGGTAAAACCGAGAAAAACCGCGTTTTTGGTGATGAGCTGTTACCTGAATTGCAACAGTGCCCGACTCAACGTGCCCAGTGTGCCGGGTTGTCCAGAATTGCTTCGTCTCTGGCAAACAGCGGGGGCAACTCAGCCTTGAGAAATTCCACCCAGGTTTTGATCTTGGCATCGAGAAAACGCCGCGACGGGTACAGCGCATAGATATTGCGCTCGCGCAGGCGGTACTCCGGCAGCAAGCGCACCAGGCTGCCGTCCAGCAAGGAGGGGCTGGCGACAAACGAGGGCAGCAGACAAAAACCCATACCGGCCTGCGCGGCTTTGACCAACGACTCGGCGATATTCACCTGAAACGCCTCATGGGGCAGCACTTCGTAGCGGCCTTCACCGTCCTCCAGCACCCAGTTATCCACATACAGTGGGTCGAGCAGGCGCAGGTAGCGGTGTTGGCGTAGGTCTGCCGGGCCACGCGGTATGCCGTGCTTGGCCAGGTAGGCGGGCGCGGCGCAGAGCACGCTGTACATGCCGCCGAGGTTTTGTGCCACCAGTTGCGAGTCGGGCAACTCACGGGCGAAGGCGATGATCACGTCGTGGCCATCTTCGATGGGATCAGGGTTGCGTTGCGACAGCGTCAGATCGACCACCACCTGCGGGTAGCGCTCGGCATAGGTGGCCACCAGCGCGGTAATGTGCTGTAGACCTAGGCCGGTCATGGTCTGCACCCGCAGGCGACCGCTGGGAATCAGGTGCGCGCCACGGGCTTCGGCAGCGGCTTCATCCACCTCGCTGAGAATCTGCCGGCAGCGCTGCAAATAACGCTCGCCGGTTTCCGTCAACGCCAGGCGCCGTGTGGTGCGATGCAGCAGGCGTGCTTGCAGTTGTTGTTCGAGCTCCGACACCAGGCGCGACACCTGCGCCGTCGACAGGCTCAACGCTTGGGCGGCAGCGGTAAAGCTGCCGGTGTCGATGACCCGGGCGAACACACGCATGCTTTGTAAGGTGTCCATCACCGCTCCGTTTTACTGCGCCTTGATTGTTGCGCACACCGTAAGGCTGCTCTACCAAAGGCACTGATTATCTGGCCTTGGCGGCAAAATATACTGCCTGCCCTGAGCTGTCACCGCTTCGGCATCGCCGTTGCCGGTTCTTTTCCTGATCGATCCAGTATTTAGAGG
>NZ_JBBNAH010000008.1:0-3300 GCF_037994325.1 Pseudomonas sp. | reverse complement strand
GCTTGCGGGAGAGGGGCCAGGGGAGAGGGCAAGGCCTCCCATCGTCGTCCCATGCGAAAGCGAGGACATGTATGCGCAAACTGCTAACCCCGCTCCTCCTAGCCCTAAGCACATTCCTCAGCGCCTGCTCCCCCGTCGGCCTACTCAACGCCCTAAGCCCCACCGATAGTTACAGCAAAACGGCCAACATCGCCTACGGCAACGACCCGCGCCAACAGCTCGACATCTACACCCCCACCCAGAAAAAAGCCGGCCCCACCCCCGTGGTGTTGTTCTTCTACGGCGGCAGCTGGAACAGCGGCGAACGCGCCGACTACCAATTTGTTGGCGAAGCCCTGGCCAGCCGTGGCTACGTCGCCGTCATCGCCGACTACCGCCTCTACCCACAAGTGCGCTACCCCGACTTCCTCAAAGACAGCGCCCACGCCTTCGCCTGGGTGCACAACAACATCGCCACCTACGGCGGCGACGCCCAACACCTGTTCGTCATGGGCCACAGTGCCGGTGCCTACAACGCCGCCATGCTCGCCCTCGATCCACGGCTACTGGCCGCAGAAGGCCTGAGCCCGGCAAACATGCGTGGCTGGATCGGCCTCGCCGGCCCCTACGACTTTCTACCCATCAAAAACCCCGACGTGCGCCCGGTGTTCTTTTACCCCAACAGCCCGCCGGACTCGCAACCGATCAACCACATCAGCGCGACAGTGCTGCCAACCTTGTTAATCGCTGCGCGCGACGATGAACTGGTCAATCCGCAGCGAAACACCGCTGGTCTAGCCAAGCGTTTGAGGGGCGCCGGCGTGCCAGTGAGCGAGCATTATTACGACGGCGTCAGCCACATCACGCTGGTGGCGGCCTTGTCCAAACCGCTGCGTGGGAAGGCTCCGGCGCTGGAGGAGATTGTGCGGTTTATCGACAGTGATGCTGGGCGTAAGCCATAGGTCAAAGGCGTCCCGGCTACAGCGCCGCCCACGAAAACCGCATCCCCTCTCTGCAAGGGCTGCGACGCTGCTGCCCCGAAGTGCAAAATTGCGACTCAAGTTGCCCATAGCGCGCGCGAGTCATGGGTAAATAGTGCCTTCACCCAAGGCCAAGCCCCATGTCCCTTTCTCCCACACGCAAACGCCTCAACAGCCTATTGGGCCTGCTGATCCTCGGCGTCATCGGCTACGTCATCTGGCCCTTCATAGTCGGCCCGAATCAGATGCAGGGGTTCTGCCGCGAACTGTCTCCCAGACCTACGACCAAGTCAAAGCCCAGGTGAGTAAGCGCGGCTACCGTATTTCCGCCCAGAGCGAAGGCGGGGCGTTTGTGTATGACGACAGGTCAATGGCCCGCTTCAACTGCAACCTGCGTTTTGGCAGCGCCGGCCTGGAGTCGGCGGAGTATTGGCTGAACGATTGAGGGGCCGGGCAAGTCTGTAGAAATCGCCGTTACGGCACCCCGAATTTCACAGAGCCCAACACCAAGTGCGCCGTCACCGCCCAACCAATTGCACCCAACACCCCCAGCACCACGTAACCCACCACGATGCCCAACGCAATCTGCTTCCACAGGCCCGCGTGTGGGTTTGAAGAAGAACCGCTTGCCCGGATAGGGCGGTCGCGTTCTGCGCGGATATCGTCGAAATCGTCTCTCACAGCTGTCTCCACAATTATCTGGATTTGGCGCGTATTGTCGGCTGCCTGCTACTGACGCCGATAGCTCTTAGTCCCCGAAGGCGTCATACAAAATTCCCCACCCCGCGGCCCCACACACAGTGTGCCGCCGCCACACGGGCAGTCGCCATTACTGCTGCTACCGCCAATGGCCTTCAACTGTGCCTGACTGCCGCCATAGCTAGCCGAACAGATCTTCTTGGAGCCACTGATCGAACCGTCGTTGCACACAAATAACGCGCCATCGCAGCGCGCGATGCCGCCTTTGGCGCCGGAGCAAGGCTTATTAGCGGCGAGTGCCGGTTGCATAAAACAGAGGGATAAAAGCAGGAGGGCGAGAGAACGGAGGAGCACGGCGAAATCCTTTTTGCGCGTTAAGTGGATAACTTGCCGTGGCGGCAATTCTCACAATGCCACGGAATATGCCCGATTCTGCCCAGCCGACTCCCCGTCGTCATCCAGTATTACTTTCTCCACTTGGACAGCCCCCCAACCCTGTACTAGCTTCTCCTCGTCGTGCTCCGACAAGGATCCGGCCTGGCATCCCGCCCGCCGCATCGTTCTCTCCCGGAGTTTGTGCAATCAACTGGTCGTATCACGTCTGCGTGGCCAAGCGCAGGCGCTGAGGTGTTGCTTAAAAAGTAGTGCCATTCACCGTGATTGAGGCGGTTCCACGCTATGGATACCGGGAGTATTTCTCTTTGGCTGTCGCTGGCCTTTATTGGCATTTCCTTATGCGGGCTGGTGGTTATCTTTTTAATCATCAAAAACAAAACCATCGAAAACGAAAACATCGACAAGATTATCGAGCTGGGCAAATGGTTCGTTGCCTCCGTGGCTATAACCCTGTCTGCATCAATCATTAACGACGGCTTTAGAGAGCGCGACCAAGATATAAAAGAAATGGAAGTGTTCGATAAGTACGTCAGCACCGTGCTTGAAGCCGACAGCCTGGAAAAACGCAAACTGCTCTCCGAATACTTCGTCGCCGTATCACCCCGAGGTGATATCCGCGACGCCTGGAGCAACTACCAGACCATCCTCGACAAACACATCGAAGAAAACGCCCAAGACCTCGCCAAAGTCGCCCAGCTGGAAAGCAAGGAGCAAAAAGGCGAAGCCACCCCGGAAGAACTCAGCCTGAAAACCAACCTCGCGGAAAAAATCAGCATCCGCAACGAAAGCCTGATGCCGGTTCAAAGCGCAGTTCAGCGGCCCATCACTCGTCGTGTGTATATCCACATCAACGACGAAGCCCAACGCCAGCCCATGAAAGAACTGCAGAACAACTTATCCGGCCTTGGCTTCGCCGTGCCCGGCATCGAAAACATCAGCGGTAAAGCGCAAATCCCGGACAAAACCAACGTTCGCTACTTCCACGACGCAGACAAAGAACAAGCAGTAATAGTTGCCGAGCAACTGACAGCGGCTGGCTTTGCGGACGCCTACCCGTATCGCGTTAGAAGTACCAACGCACCCGTAGGTTCGCTAGAAGTATGGCTGAGCAAACCCTAACCCAAGGAGACACCACAGAACGTAGGAGGTACCTATGCTTGCCTGGGGCCAAAAGTATCCAAACCCTTCCGCGACCGCTTACTGCAAATAGCCGCGAACCTGAAGGTCGATCCGAACTACCTGATGG
>NZ_JBBNAH010000007.1:0-1160 GCF_037994325.1 Pseudomonas sp. | reverse complement strand
CCAGAAGATATTGAGGCTCATGGAGTGGTCTCCTTGGGGATTCGAATTACTGGGCTTGGGTGACCGAGCTTTGGGCCACAGCGGCCGGTGGGGTCCAGATCACATCCTTGATGCTCAAGGGTTTAGGGATCAGCTTGAGTTGGTAGAAGGTGTCGGCGATCTTCTGCTGCGCGGTGACCACTTCCGGGGTGATGAAGTGCGCGCCGTAGCCTTGGCGTTTCACCGCCGTCAAAGTGATTTCCTTGGACAAGCCCAGCAGCGGCGCAACCTGTTCGGTGACCGCTTGTGGGTCCGCTTTGGAGTCTTCGCCGACTGCACGAACTTCGTCGATCAGGGTGGCGATAACGTTCGGGTTCTTCTCGGCGTATGGCTTGGTGGACAGGTAGAACTGGTGGTTGTCGACCAGGCCCTGGCCATCACGCAGGGTGCGTGCGCCTAGCTGGTTTTCAGCGGCCGCCTGGAAGGGATCCCAGATAACCCAAGCATCCACGCTGCCACGCTCAAAGGCGGCACGGGCGTCGGCCGGTGCGAGGTAGGCGACGTCGATATCGCTGTATTTCAGACCGGCATCTTCCAGGGCGCGCACCAGCAAGTAGTGCACGTTGGAGCCTTTGTTCAGCACGACCTTTTTGCCTTTGAGCGCTTGCACCGATTTGATCGGCGAGTCTTTCGGCACCAGGATCGCTTCGCTGTGTGGCGCTGGCGGCTCATAGGCGACGTAAAGCAAATCTGCGCCAGCAGCCTGGGCAAAGACCGGCGGGGTTTCGCCGGTGACACCGAAGTCCACCGAGCCGACGTTCAAGCCTTCAAGCAGCTGCGGGCCACCGGGAAACTCGGTCCATTTGACGTCCACGCCTTGTTCGGCGAGGCGCTTTTCCAAGGTGCCTTTAGCTTTAAGCAGCACCAGGGTGCCGTACTTCTGATAACCGATCCGCAGGGTTTCGGCTTGGGCTTGCGAGATAGCGCCAAAAGCTGTGGCCGCGACAAACAGGGCGACCAGACTCCGACGCAAAGTGTTAGTGCGCATGGCGCTCTCCTTTGCTGTTTAAGTGATGTCGCCTGCTTGCCCGTTAGCGGGTGAGTAAGGCTGATTGTTTTTTTGCCCTTTCTCTCAGGGAAAGAGTTGTTAACTCCCTCTCCCCTTGGGGAGAGGGTTGGGG
>NZ_JBBNAH010000006.1:0-20716 GCF_037994325.1 Pseudomonas sp. | reverse complement strand
CCCCAACCCTCTCCCGCAAGCGGGCGAGGGGGCTTTACCGAGTTGTTGGGGCTATCTCCGTTCTTCTCCCCTCTCCCGCAACGGGCGAGAGCGCTTTACCGAGTTGTTGGGGCTATCTCCGTTCTGTTTCCCTCTCCCGCTTGCGGGAGAGGGGCTAGGGGTGAGGGTCGAGGTTTACGCGGCCCCCGCTTAACCTCGGTAATAACGACTCTGCGGCCGCCGCAGCCCCAAATTCTCGCGCAAGGTACTGCCGCTGTACTCAGTGCGAAACAACCCCCGCCGCTGCAACTCCGGCACCACCAAGTCAACAAACTGCTCCAGCCCCTCTGGCAAAAACGGCGGCATGATGTTGAAACCATCTGCGCCGCCCTGGGTAAACCACTCCTCCAACAAATCAGCAATCTGCAACGGCGTTCCCACGGCGGTGTGATGTCCGCGCGCACCGGCAATTTTCAGGTAAAGCTGGCGAATGGTCAGGTTCTCGCGCCGGGCCAGGTCGATAAACAAATGCTGGCGGCTCTGCATGGCATTGCTGGTTGGCAGTTCAGGCAACGGTCCGTCGAGGTCGTACTCGGACAGGTCGAAACCACCGGCCATGCCAGCCAGCAAACCCAGCCCAACACTTGGCTCCACCAGGTCCTGCAGCTGCGCGTATTTGTCTTCGGCTTCGCTCTGGGTCACACCAATCACCGGCGAAATGCCGGGCATGATTTTCAGCTGATCAGCCGTGCGCCCGTACTGCGGCAAACGGCCCTTGAGGTCGGCGTAAAACGCTTGGGCGTTGGCCAGGGTTTGTTGGGCGGTAAACACGACTTCGGCGGTGCGCGCGGCCAGCACTTTGCCCGGTTCCGAGGAGCCGGCTTGAATCAGCACGGGGTAACCTTGCGGCGAACGCGGAATGTTCAGCGGGCCGCGCACTTGGTAGTGCTCGCCCTTGTGGTTGAGGGTGTGCAAGGTGCCTGGCTGAAAGTAGATACCGCTGGCTTTGTCGCGCACAAAGGCATCGTCGTCCCAGCTGTCCCACAGGCCAGTGGCTACGTCGATAAACTCTTCGGCACGTGCGTAGCGGTCGTCGTGTTCGAAGTGTTTGTCGCGGCCAAAGTTTTGCGCTTCCTGGTCCAGCGCCGAGGTCACCAGGTTCCAGCCGGCGCGGCCGCCGCTTAAGTGGTCGAGGGAAGCGAATTTGCGCGCCAGCAGGTAGGGCTCGTTGTAGCTGGTCGATACCGTGGAAATCAGGCCGATATGTTCGGTCACCGTGGCCAGACCGGAAAGCAGCACCAGCGGGTCAAACACATCGCCCGTGGCGGTGTATTTACCCAGGGTTTCGTTGCCGAGCATGGCCAGGTTGTCGGCGAAGAAAATCGCGTCGAATTTGCCGCGCTCGGCGGTCTGCGCCAGGCGTTTGAAGTGGGCGAAATTCAGCCCGCCGTCGGCGTAAGCACGGGGGTGGCGCCAGGCGGCCAGGTGGTGGCCGCTGCCCATTAAAAAGGCACCGAGGGTCAGGTGTTTGGCGTGGCTCATGGCGACCTCAGAAGTCATATCGCAGGGTTACGCCAGCGGTGCGCGGCTGCCCCAGCGAGGCGGTGTACAGGCCGTTGGAAGCCGTGCCGACGGCTTGGTAATACTCTTTGTCGAAGGCGTTTTTCACCCACAGCGAGGCATCCAGCACGCCGTCGCCGTAATCCACGCGCACGCCGGTGGAGAAGTTGGTCAGCGAGTAGCCATCAATGGTCGCCAGGTTGGAGTTATCCAGGGTGCCTTCGGCTTCTGAGCGATAGCTGTAGCTGCCGGTGATATAGGGCTCGAAGCGGTTGAACTGGGGAAATTTGTATTCGGCATTGAGGTTGCCGATCCAGCGCGAAGCACCGGCCACGCGCTCGCCACTCAGGTCGCAACTAGTGCCGGGTGCTTCGGCCGGGCACGGGGCGTCTTTGAAGTCGAGGTAAGTGACATCGTTAAACGAGCCATTGGCATTGATGGTCAGGCCACGTACCGGCAGCACCGAGGCTTCGAACTCGACGCCGCGCGAGCGCACGGTGCCGGCGTTGGTCAGCAACTGGTAGCCGGTGGCCGAGCCTGGCGGCTGGTAGTACGAAGTGGCTTGGTAGCCGTTGACCCCGGTCCAGAAGATATTGCTGTTGAACTGCAGGCGGTCGTTGAACAGCTGGGTTTTGATCCCCAGCTCCGCATCGTTGGCGCGCTCTGGGCCGACCAACAGCGAGTCGGCACCGGCGGTTGGCGCCGAGGCGATGGCCAGGTTCACGCCACCGGACTTTTCACCGTGGGATAACGAGGCGTAGCCCAGCACGTCATCGGTAAAGCGGTAGCTCAGGCTGAGCAAGGCCGACGGTGCAGCGTTATGCAGGCCGATTTCGCCACTGTCGTAGGCGCCGACTTGCGAGGCGCGTACGGCATTGCCGTCCACCACCCCGGGAATCACCACCGCCGTGCCGCCGCCCACAGGGGAGAAGCGGCGAACGTTGGCAGTCTTCTCTTCATAGGTGCCGCGCAGGCCGGCGGTGAAGTCCAGGCGGTTGCTCAGGTGCCAGGTGGCTTGACCAAATAGCGCATAGCTTTCGGTATCCACTTTGCCTTGGCTTTCGGAGTAGATGTTGTTTAGCGCATTGAGGTTGGCGCCAATCAGGTTAAGGTCGGCCAGCGGCCCCAGGTCGCTGAAGATGCGGTTACCCAAGTCCTGCTTAAAGGCATAGGCGCCGACCACGTAATCGAAGTTTTCACCCTTGGGCGAAGCCAGGCGAATCTCTTGGGAGAACTGCCGGTCGTGCACTTCATAGCCGTAATCCTTGATCACCGAAACGTCGAGCTGATCGGCGTCGTTGGCCGGATTGAAGTGCCAGTAGCGGTAGGCGCTGATGGAAGTCAGGGTGTAGCCGCCGGCCAGATTCCAGTTGGCCTCCAGTGAGCTGGCGTTCTGGTGCACGCTGACATTCTGCCGGCCATCGATATTGCTGCGGCCGATTTGCGGGTTGGCGCCGACCAACGTCGCGCGATTCCAGAAGGTTTGCCCAGCGCCATAAATTACGGCGCTGCCGCTGCTGGAGTTTTCTTCGTTGTACTCGTTAATCCAGCGCAGGCTGAAGTCGTCGTTGGGTTTGAACAGCAACTGGCCGCGCAAGCCTTCGCGCTCGCCGCCCAGCAGCTTGCGGTTGTCGTAGTCGTTATCCAGGTAGCCGTCGTCACGGGTGCGGTAGAACGACAGGCGCCCGGCCAGGGTGTCGTTCAGCGGGCCGGATACCGAGCCCTTGGTTTGCACATAACCGCGCTCACCGCCCGACACCTCAAAGGTGCTCTCCGGCGTAAAAGTTGGGCCGCGGGTGGTGATGTTCAGCACCCCCGCCGTGGTGTTTTTACCGAAGAGCGTGCCTTGCGGACCACGCAATAACTCAAGCTGCTCGACATCCAATAAATCGAACGCGGCCATGCCGGGGCGGCCAAGGTAAACGTTATCCAGGTACACCCCGGCGCTGCCTTCCAGGCCATCACTGGCCGGGTTATTACCAATCCCGCGCACCGCCAGGCTCGATACCCGCGCATGCACATAGGCGACGTTTACGCTGGGCAACGCCTGCTGCAAATCCTGAATGCGGTAGACCTTCTGGGTCTCCAGATTGGCGCCGGAGAGGGTGGTGATCGGCGTCGGCACTTCCTGCGCGGCTTCTTCGCGGCGGCGGGCAGTGACTACGACGGTTTTCAGTTTGGGGGCATCTTGCTCGGCGCTGCTGGCGGTCGCTTCAGTGCTTTCAGCATCAGTTGCTTCAGCGGCCAGCAGGGTGCCGGGCAAAGCCAGCAACACCGCCAACGTCAGCGGTTTAAGGGCCGATTGCGGCCAATAGGGTGAACGGTTCATACCAGCTCCTTAAAAGAGAACCGCGCAGGCCCCATGGCAGGCCCGGCATCTCGGTGTTGCAGAGCATGGTAAGAAGCGCGAAGCGTCAGCAGCGGGCTTTGCCGGACAAGAGATGGTCCGAAATGGACAACGGGGTACTGCGGGACGTAGCGCAAACTGCCGGTCACAGGGTGTGCCGCTCCGCGCTCCGTTTGCGCACCAGATCGCCGTCTTATTCGAAACGCTGGATCCCCGACAGAGCCCTCCGTCGTCCCCGCGCAGGCGGGGATCCAGAATCGCCAAGCGGCCGCAGACGGTGCGCACAGCACACCGTACGAGGCGTTAGACCGCCAGGGCCAACGGTGACATAACCATCGCTGCTTTGAGCCGCTGCGCCGTCAAAGGCGTAACGCCTTGGCTGGCCTCATCGCGCCGCCACTGCCCAGGGCTGCACCCGGTCCAACGGCGAAACGCGCGGTTAAAGCTGCTGGGTTCGTTAAAGCCCAAGCGGTAGCAGATTTCGTTGATGGAGCAGTGCGATTGGCGCAGGTAGGTGATTGCCAGTTGCCGGCGACTTTCGTCGAGCAGCTCTTTAAAGCTGCTGGCGTGTTTGTTTAGGTGGCGGTGCAGGTTGCGCACGCTCATGCCCAGCTCATCGGCGACTTTGCTTTGCTGCACTTCGCCAAACGGCAGTTGCCGCACGATAACGCTGCGTACACGTTCGGGCAGGTTGCTGCGCCGTTGCCGTTCAAGGTACTCGCTCATCACCGTGTCCAGGCCGCGGGCAACGTCACTGTTGCCGGTACGCAACGGCGCCAGCAGGGCGTTGTTGTTGTATTCGATAGCATTGACCGCCGCGTCGAACTGCACCGGGCAACCGAGTAACTGTTCCCAATGCTGTGGCTGCGCCGGCGCGGGACGGGTGAGCAAAACACGCTTGACCACCGTCAGCTCACGCCAGGTTTGCTGGGTGAATTGCACGGCGCAGGCGATAAACGCTTCGGTGGCAATACGCTCCACTTCCACGCCTTCGGCCACGCCGTAAATCAGCCGGGTAACGCCCGGTAACCGCTGGACCTGCATCTCGGCCGAGGTGCTGATCACCGAGGAAAACCGCACCGAACGCTCCAGCGCCTCGATCAGGGTGTAGCTGCTTTGCATGGCGAAAAACAGGCCGTGAAAATCGGTCGGGTAACCGCAACGCGCCACGCGCAAACCAAAGCACTGATCGCCAGTGACACGCAGCGCTGCACGCCAGAGCAGGCTCATATTGGCTTGGGCGATGCGCTGGTTGGCATCGTGCAGGCTGTGGGCGTCAATGCCAGCCTCACGCAGTAACGGTGCACTGGCGATGCCCTCAGCCTCCAGGGCGCGAACGATAACCTGGGCCCAGGTGGCAATGGTGTCGATGCGGCGCATGGTTCCCCTCCCCTGCGTGCGCTGACTTAACGCGAGGCCTGCGCGACGCTGGCCTCGCTGCCTTGCAGGGCGGCGTCGAGGAAGGCCGGTTGCGCCCAGTCTTTAACGTCAAAGCCCTTGCGAATCAGCTTTTGCTCCAGGGCCACGTTCACGCCGTTTTGCAGGTTGCCGAGAAACTCCGCATCCAGTTGCGGGGCGAAGATTTTCACAAAGGATTGGTTGCCGGCGTCGGCGCTGAGAATGCTCGCTGGGTAGCCCGAGAGCTTGGCGACCAAATCGATATAGGCCTGCTTGTGCTCTTCGTTGCGCAGCCAGGTCACTGCCGGTTGCTGGGCTTTAAGCAGGCGTTTAACGATATCCGGGTGGGCATCAACAAAGGCGCCAGTACCGACCAGAACGGCCTGCAAACTGCCGGCGCCATTGAGGTCGGTGGTGCTCACCGGCACTTCGGCCAAGCCACGCGCTTGCAGGGCAAAGACGCCGGGGCCGGTCCAGGTGGCATCGATCTGTTTGGCCGCCAAGGCAGCGCCAGCGGCGTTGTAATCGAGGTTGATGACTTTGAAATCACGCTCGGTCAGGCCCTTGCTGGCCAACGCGGCATCAAAGGACAGCTGCGTAGCGGTGCCACGGAAAATCGCCACGCGCTTGCCTTTGAGGGTTTCCAGCGAGGTGATGCCGGAGCCCGGCAATACGCCGAGGTACTGGCGCACATCGCGGGCGGTGGCGCTCAGCAGGCGGGTATCCAAGCCATTGGCTTTACCGACGATGGCCGGCAAATCGCCGAGGTAAGCCAGGTCGACCTGACCATTGGCCAGCGCTTCGTTGACCGCCGGGCCTGCGCCTTTAAAGAAGGTCCACTGCACTTCGATGCCGTCGGCGGCGAATTCTTTTTCCAGGTCTTGGCGGTCACGCAGCACATCCACCACGCCAGCTCCGCTGGGGGTTTTGCCGGCACTGATATCCGGCACGGCGATGCGGATTTGCTTGAGGTCAGCAGCCTGCAAACCGCTGGCGGCCAGGGCCAATAACACGGTCAAGGATTGAGCCGCAGCGCGGCGAAACAACGGGGAAAAGCGCATGGGAGAACTCCTGCGTCAGGTGGGCAGCGGACTGCCGAAAGCGTGCAGGCAATGTAATGACCTGAGTCAGGGGGAATAAAATAATTAAAACTTGGATTTTAAGCGCTTAAACGAATAAGCAGATGGCACGGGGGTTCCGCAGCGGGGATAAACCAAAGGCATGGAAAATATGCCGGAAAGGTATGCCGCTCAACGTATTGGCGGATATCGCTTGGTGCGCGCAGCACACTCTACGGCGAACGCGGTCGCGCCTCGCAGGGTGTGCTGTGCGCACCAGCGGCCTAGCGCGGGAACACCGGCTGGCGCGCGGGCTTCTTGCCGCCCTTGCCGCCTTTACCCTTGCCGCCTTTGCTGGCCTCGTGACGAGCCTGAGCATCCTCTTTGCTCTTGGCAAACGCGGCGGCCTTGGCCTGTTCGCGTTTGTCCCACGGGTTACCGCCATCGCTGCCACGCGGTGGCAGGCCGGTGTGCTGGGTCAGGATTTTGGTTTCCTTGGCCACTTTATGGCTACCGGCTGGCGTCGAGTTCTTCCGCCGCGCGCTCTGGTAGCTGTCAGTGGCCGGCTGGTGCAGCGGGATCAGTTGGTTTTTACCCGGCCCGATCAGGTCGCCACGGCCCATACGCAGCAGCGCTTCACGCAGCATTGGCCAGCCTTTCGGGTCGTGGTAACGCAGGAAGGCTTTGTGCAGACGGCGCTGCTCTTCGCTCTTCACAATGGTCACGCCGTCGCTCTTGTAGGTGACCTTGCGCAGCGGGTTTTTGCCCGAGTGATACATGGCGGTAGCGGTCGCCATAGGCGAGGGATAGAACGCCTGCACCTGGTCTGCACGGAAGCCGTTGCCCTTGAGCCACAGGGCCAGGTTCATCATGTCTTCATCGGTAGTGCCCGGGTGCGCGGCGATAAAGTACGGAATCAGGTACTGCTCTTTGCCCGCCTCTTTCGAGTACTTCTCGAACATGCGCTTGAACTTGTCGTAGGAGCCAATACCCGGCTTCATCATCTGGTTCAGCGGACCTTCCTCGGTATGCTCCGGGGCGATCTTCAGATAACCACCGACGTGGTGGGTAACCAGCTCTTTCACATATTCAGGCGATTCCACCGCCAGGTCGTAACGCAGACCCGAAGCGATCAGAATTTTCTTCACGCCAGGCAAGGCGCGGGCGCTGCGGTACAGCTGAATCAACGACGAGTGGTCGGTGTTCAGGTTTGGGCAGATGCCGGGGAACACGCACGATGGCTTGCGGCACGCCGATTCGATTTCCGGGCTCTTGCAGGCGATGCGATACATGTTGGCGGTGGGTCCGCCGAGGTCGGAAATCACCCCGGTAAAGCCTGGCACTTTGTCGCGGAGTTCTTCGATCTCGCGAATGATCGACTCTTCCGAGCGGTTCTGGATGATGCGGCCTTCGTGCTCGGTAATGGAACAGAAGGTGCAGCCGCCAAAGCAGCCACGCATGATGTTTACCGAGAAACGGATCATGTCGTAGGCGGGGATTTTTTCCTTGCCATAGGCCGGGTGCGGAACGCGCTGATAAGGCATGCCGAACACGTAGTCCATCTCTTCAGTGGTCATGGGAATGGGTGGCGGGTTGAACCACACGTCCACTTCGCCATGCTTTTGCACCAAGGCGCGAGCGTTGCCCGGGTTGGTTTCCAGGTGCAGCACGCGGTTGGCGTGGGCGTACAGAACCGGGTCGTTACGCACCTTTTCCATCGACGGCAGGCGGATCACGGTTTTGTCGCGGGTCATGCGCGGGCTGGCGAGAATCTGCACCACTTTCGCTTCTTCCGGATCATCAACCGGCCCCTTTTCCTGCTCGATGGCGCAGGCCTGGGTGTCCTGGGTATTTACGTAGGGGTTGATGATTTTGTCGACCTTGCCCGGCCGGTCGATACGGGTGGAATCCACTTCGTACCAGCCCTGCGGGGTGTCGCGGCGAATAAACGCGGTGCCGCGCACGTCGGTGATTTCTTCGATTTTCTGCCCATAAGACAGGCGCTGGGCCACTTCAACAATGGCACGCTCAGCGTTGCCGTACAGCAGGATGTCAGCGCTGGCGTCGATCAGGATCGAATTGCGCACGCGGTCTTGCCAGTAGTCGTAGTGGGCAATGCGGCGCAGCGATGCCTCAATACCGCCAAGGACGATCGGCACGTTTTTGTAGGCTTCTTTGCAACGCTGGCTGTACACCAGGCTGGCGCGGTCCGGACGTTTGCCGGCCAGGCCACCGGGGGTGTAGGCGTCGTCTGAGCGGATTTTTTTGTCGGCGGTGTAGCGGTTGATCATCGAATCCATGTTGCCGGCCGCGACGCCAAAGAACAGATTCGGCTCGCCGAGCTTCATAAAATCGTCTTTGGACTGCCAGTTCGGCTGGGCAATGATGCCGACGCGAAAGCCTTGGGCTTCGAGCAAACGGCCAATAATGGCCATGCCAAAGGACGGGTGATCCACATAAGCGTCACCGGTAACGATGATGATGTCGCAGGAATCCCAGCCCAGTTGATCCATCTCTTCCCGGCTCATTGGCAGGAAAGGTGCAGGCCCGAAACACTCGGCCCAGTACTTTGGATAATCGAATAACGGCTTGGCTGCTCTCATGGGGTGACCGTATGGCGGTTGCGGTGAAAATCGCGGGCGCGGAATATAGCACAAAAAATGTACAGAGCCCGACCTTATCAGTCAGCTACTGGCCGATGGATGACGACAAATGTCCTACTTAGCCTGTGATCAGATTCGCATTCGATGGCTATACTCGACGCAGTTTTTATCGCCCCGGCCGCAGCGCTTGGGTACAAGGAGTGTTGCGGTGCGGCTGAACATTGTGCAGATGTGTCTGTATGCCTTGCTGGTCGCGTTTTGCGGTCAATCGTTCGCGGCTGCCCCCGTGCTGCTGGACAGCACCAGCAGTGGCCTGGCCCTTAACGGGCAGATTGAGCTGCTGGAAGACGTCGGCGCCAAGCTGAATATCGCTGATATGGCTGACCCCACCGTTCAGCAGCGCTTTGTTCCGGCCAATGGCAAAGCCAGCGTAGGCCAGAGCCGCAATCCGTGGTGGATTAAAGTCAGCCTGCAACGGCGTAGCGAGGCGCCGCAGCACTGGTGGCTGGAAGTCGGCTCGGTTACCCAACTAAATATGCAGCTGTACCTGCCCGGTCCCCACACCAGTTGGACACAGCGCCAGGGCGGCGAGGTGGTGAACTACGCCGAGGGCCGTGACCATCCTTATCGCCGCACCCTATTCAAGCTTCCCGAGCTGGGCGAGGAACCGCTGACGTTCTACCTGCGTACCTTCGACCCCGCGGGCAATTCCTTTCCGTTAAAAGTCTGGCAACTGGACGACCTGAGCCAACTGGCCGCCAGCGAAAATATCGGCCTGGGAGTTATCTACGGCATCATCACCGCCCTGCTGCTGTACAACCTGTTTATCTTCTTTAGCCTGCGCGACGCAGCGTACTTCTGGTATGTGCTGGCCACCGGCGGTGCGCTGCTGTTTATCGTCAGCATGACCGGCCATGGTTTCCAATACCTGTGGCCGAGCCACCCGGTACCCGTCTGGCTGGACCGCATTGTGCTGCCGTCGCTATGGGGCATTTTCGCCTCGCGCTTCACCCAAACGCTGATGCAAACGCGCCGCTACGTACGCTGGGCGCACCACCTGCTAAACCTGGCCTGCGTGGTGTATGTGGTGGCCATCGCCCTGGACTTTTTCGGCCAGCGCGGCGCGGCAGCGTGGATTATTGCGCTGCTGTCGTTTACCAGTATTCCGGCGGCACTAGGCTCGGCGTTTATCCGCTGGCGGCAGAACTATTTTCCGGCGCTTCTGTACCTGTGCGGCTACGGCCTGATATTGGGCAGCACCGGGCTGTTGCTGCTGCGCACCACCGGCGTAGTGCAGCCGGCGAGTTGGAATGCCTATGTATTTCCGCTGGCGGTGGCGGCGGAGTCGATTCTGTTCTCCTTTGCCCTGGCCTATCGCATTCAAACCCTCAAGCAAGACCGTGCCGATGCGGTGGAGCAAGCAGACCGGGAAAAGACCGCGCGCCTGGCGCAAATTCAGGCCAGCGCTGAAGAGTTGAAGGATGCGGTAGAGCGGCGCACCGCCGAACTGGCCCAGGCTAACCAACAGCTGCGTGAACGTGAGCAAGCGCTGCAACACGCCGCCTTTCATGATCCGCTCACCGACTTGCCCAACCGTCGCTACCTGATTGAGCGTGTAGAAAACGCCCTGGCCGACGCCCATCGGCGTCAGGAGTCGGTGGCCTTGTTGCTGGTCGACCTCGACCATTTCAAACCGATCAACGACCGTCACGGCCACGATGCCGGTGACCTGATGCTACGCACCATCGGCCAACGCCTGCGCGAGCATGTGCGCAGCAACGATATGGTGGCGCGTTTGGGTGGTGATGAATTTGCCATTGTCATTAGCGGCCCGGAGGCGGAGCAGCACGCCCAGGAAATTGCCGTGCGCCTGCTCACCGAGCTGGCGCGGCCGGTGCTCTATGGCGCGAATAATCTGGCGGTGACCATCAGCATTGGCGCCGCTTTGTTCCCGCAACACGCCAAGCAATTCGCCGGGCTGTATAAAGCGGCAGACGAAGCCCTTTACCAAGCCAAAAGCCAAGGCCGTTCCGGCTGCATCATGCGCGGCAAAGATGGCGCGTTAAGCCCGGAACAATGCCTGTTCCTTGATGTGCTGCAGGTGCCGACGGGGTTGGTATAAGCCCGAACGTAGGGTGCGCGCACTCTGCGCACCAAGGGATTTCCCGTGTACGCATAGGTGCGCACACGACCTCATTCGATGTAATGGCGCGGCACTCGCCCCGTCACCTTGGTCAGTAGCTCATAGCCAATACTGCCGCAACGCTGCGCCAGCTCGTCCACCGGCAGCTGCGCGCCCCATAACTCGACCGCATCGCCTAACTGCGCGCCGGCCACGTCGGTGAGGTCGATGCTGAGCATATCCATCGACACCCTCCCCGCCAGTGGCACGCGCTGGCCACGTACCACCACTTCAGTGCCGGGCGGCGCATGGCGAGGGTAACCGTCGGCATAACCGCAGCTCACAGTGCCGAGCAGCGACGGTCGTTGTGCCACCCAACTGGCACCGTAGCCGACGCTTTCGCCAACCGGCACCTCACGCAGGGCGATCACTTCGGCGGTCAGGCTCATAACGGGGCGCAAGCCGAGCTCTTTGGCGCTTAGCTCGGCAAACGGCGTGGCGCCGTAGAGCATGATGCCGGGCCGCTGCCAGTCCATATGCGCAGCCGGAATGGTCAAGAGCGCGGCCGAGTTGGCCAGGGAGCGTTGGTCAAACTCCAGATCCAACAGGCTAAGGAACTGCTCGACCTGCTGCTCGTTCAGCTCATGGCCGCGCTCATCGGCACAGGCGAAATGGCCAAGCAGATTAAGCTCGCCGACATTGGCGCTGGCGGCCAATGTGCCATGCCACTCGCGCAGCGCGGCGGCAGAAAAGCCCAAGCGGTGCATGCCGCTATCGAGCTTTAGCCACACGTTCAGCGGCTGCACCAACGCTGCTGACAACAACGCCTCGGCCTGCGCCACGCTGTGCACGGTCACATCCAGATTTAACGCCGCAGCCTGCTGATATTCGCCAGCCTGAAAACAGCCCTCCAACAGCAACAGTCGCGCCTTAGGGTTTACCTCACGCACCACCTGCGCCTCTTCCAGGCAACACACGGCAAAACCGTCGGCATCTGCCAGCGCCGCCACCACTTCGCGCAGGCCGTGCCCATAGGCATTGGCCTTGACCACGGCAAAGGCCTGCCGGCCCGGCGCGCAGCGATGGGCGACGGTGTAGTTATGGCGCAGGGCGCTGAGGTCAATGGTGGCAACTAGCGGGCGCATGGCGAACTCGACAGCAGGGAAAAATGGGATCGGCATCTTAGCGCAGCAGGACACAGAAATATCTTTGCAGGCTACTGACAGAAGGCTGTCAGTAGCCCCTAGGCAGAGTGGCCCTCAGCAGCTCGGGGCTACACCTCGCAGGCCGCCTACCCCTCTCTACAACGCCAAGGAATGAATGCCATGAATGCCGTGAACTGGTTCGAACTGTATGTCAGCAACTTTGACCGCGCCCACACTTTTTACCAGCGCGCGCTGGATGTGGAGCTGCCGATTGTCGATGGTCCGATGTCGCGCATGGGGATTTTCCCTGGCGAGGAAAATGGCGGCGTTGGCGGCTGCATCAGCGCGATGCCCGGCATGCATCCAGGCACGGGCGGCACCCGCGTGTACCTCAACGTAGAAGGCCAATTGGACGCCGTGCTGGACCGTGTGCCCAATGCCGGCGGCATCATTTTGCAGCCGCGCACCGAGATTGCCCCGCATGGTTTCATCGCCTTGATTAAAGACAGTGAAGGCAATAGCGTGGGGCTCCACAGCGTGTCCTGAATAAATAACCCGAGAACGCCATGAGACGCGCCGACCGCCTGTTCCAGATTGTGCAATTCCTGCGCAGCCGCCGCCTGACCACCGCGCAGTGGCTGGCTGAGCGCTTGCAGGTGTCGGTGCGCACTATCTATCGGGATATCCAGGACTTATCGCTCTCCGGCGTGCCGCTGGAGGGCGAAGCCGGGGTTGGCTATGTGCTGCGCCAACCCATGGACCTGCCGCCGCTGATGTTTGAACGCGAAGAAATCGAAGCGCTGATGATCGGCGCCAAGATGGTCAAGGCCTGGGCCGACCCAGCCCTGCAACATGCCGCGGAATCGGCACTGGCAAAGATTCACAACGTGCTGCCAAGCGAGCTGCGCAGCGAACTCAACCGCCATAACCTGTTTGCCCCGGAAACCAACCTCTACCCCGTGCACTGGCTCGGCCAGCTACGCCTGGCCATCCGCCAACAACGCAAACTGCAACTGGGCTACAAAGACGAAAAAGGCCAGAGCAGCGAACGCTGCATCTGGCCTTTGGGGCTGTTCTTCTGGGGGCAAACCTGGACGCTCTGCAGCTGGTGCGAACTGCGCGGCGACTTCCGCAACTTCCGCATTGATCGGCTGGATACCTTGAGCGATACCGACGAGCACTTTCAATGCGGCGAAGGCCAGCGCCTGGAAGACTATCTGGCGCCCTATGTGGATGCCGACTTTATCTCGCCGCATTACAAGGTCTGAGCTAAGCGATTTCGGCAAGACCGTAGCGAGCGGCGTTCTGGCAAGGAGCCCGGAGCGGGCTGTAGCCCATGAGGACACGAGCACCGTGCGACGCAGTCAGAACCTCGCACAGTAGGTCTTACTCGTCGTCGTCGAAGTTGTAGCTACCGGGCGCCAGATTCTCGAAGCGGGTGTACTTGCCCAAGAACGCCAAACGAATAAACCCGATCGGACCGTTCCGCTGCTTACCGATAATGATCTCGGCTACGCCTTTGTGCTCGGTTTCGGGGTGATACACCTCGTCGCGGTACACAAACATGATTACGTCGGCGTCTTGCTCGATAGCACCGGATTCACGCAAGTCGGAGTTCACCGGGCGCTTGTTGGGGCGTTGTTCCAGGGAGCGGTTGAGCTGCGAGAGCGCCACCACCGGGCAGTTGAATTCTTTGGCCAGGGCTTTTAGCGAGCGAGAGATTTCGGAAATCTCGTTGGTCCGGTTGTCGCCGCTGGAACCGGGGATCTGCATCAGTTGCAGGTAGTCGATCATGATCAGGCCGACATCGCCGTGCTCACGCACCAAGCGGCGGGTACGCGCGCGCATTTCCGAGGGGCTGATGCCAGCGGTATCGTCGATAAACAGCTTGCGGTCATTGAGCAAGTTGACTGCCGAGGTCAGGCGCGGCCAGTCGTCATCGTCGAGCTGCCCGGAACGCACCTTGGTCTGGTCGATGCGGCCAAGCGAGGAGAGCATACGCATCATCAGCGATTCGCCTGGCATCTCCAGCGAGTACACCAGAATCACCTTGTCGCTGCGCAGTACGGCGTTTTCCACCAGGTTCATGGCGAAGGTGGTTTTACCCATCGACGGACGACCCGCGACGATGATCAAGTCGGCGGGCTGCAGGCCGCTGGTTTTGTCGTCCAGGTCGGTGAAGCCGGTGGACAGACCGGTGATGCCTTCGCCGGTATTGAACAGCTCATCGATACGGTCGATGGCCTTGGTCAGCAGCGCATTCACGCCGACGGGACCACCGGTTTTTGGCCGCGCTTCGGCGATCTGGAAGATCTGCCGTTCGGCTTCATCGAGAATTTCCGCGGCCTGCCGGCCCTGCGGGTTAAACGCGCTGTCGGCGATCTCGCTGCTGATGCCGATCAGCTGGCGCAAGGTGGCGCGCTCGCGAACGATCTGCGCATAGGCCTTGATGTTGGCCACCGACGGGGTGTTTTTTGCCAACTCGCCCAGGTAGGCCAGGCCGCCGGTTTGTGAGGTCTGGCCTTCCTTATCGAGCTGCTCGGAGAGCGTCACCACGTCAAACGGCGAGTTGTGGTCGGCCAGCTTGGCGATGGCGCGGAAGATCAGGCGGTGGTCATGCCGATAGAAGTCGCCGTCCGACACTTGGTCCAGCACCCGCTCCCAGGCGTTGTTGTCGAGCATCAAACCACCGAGCACAGCCTGTTCGGCCTCGATGGAATGCGGCGGGACTTTTAGCGCGGCGGTTTGCAGGTCGAACTGTTCGGGATCGGAGATATCGTTCATGGCCACAAGAAATCAGATTGGAAAAAACAGGAGATACAGAAAGACAAAGGGCACGATCTGCGTGTGCAGATCGTGCCCGATGTAAACCGCAGGCACCAGAGGTGCCAGGCGATTGGTATTGCTTAAGCAGCTACCACGACAACACGGACAGTAGCTTCAACGTCGGAGTGCAGGTGCACAGCTACGTCGAACTCGCCCACGTGACGAATGGTACCGTTCGGCAGACGCACTTCAGCTTTAGCCACTTCCACGCCAGAGGCGGTCAGGGCGTCAGCGATGTCGTGAGTACCGATGGAACCGAACAGCTTGCCTTCATCACCAGCGGTGGCAGTGATGGTCACTTCCAGCTCAGCCAGTTGAGCAGCACGAGCTTCAGCCGAAGCTTTCTTCTCAGCAGCCAGTTTTTCCAGCTCTGCACGACGCTCTTCGAACGCAGCAACGTTCGCAGCGGTAGCGGCAGTTGCTTTGCCTTGCGGCAGCAGGAAGTTACGGCCGTAACCAGCCTTAACATTCACTTTGTCGCCCAGGTTGCCCAGGTTGGCGATTTTTTCCAGCAGGATGACTTCCATTTGGGTCTTACCTCTTAACTTTTAACCTTCACCGTTCGCGGGCCCTGGGCCTTTGTTGCGCGCCATGCGTCCGCGAAAATCAATCAGACTGTCGATCACAGCCAAGAGACAAATCAGGTTGCCGAGTATCAGTACCGCCAAGTACAGCGCCACCACCCAGAAGGTGGAGAGCCGCTTCATTTCTATCAGGCCATGGCCTAGGGCCAACCCTGCGAAAAACAGCGGCACCGTACACAGCGGAGCCAACACCGCGAAGCCTGGCCCCAGCGCCGGTGCAAACAACACACCGAGCAGCAAGCTAACGGCTAGCGCGGGCTTCAAACGTATTGCCCGAAACTCCAGGCCGAAGCCACCAGGGTTGAACAATGCAGCTTGCCAATAACGAGCAAGCACCAGGCAAAGCACACACATCAACTGCAACGATGAGGCTAAAAACCCGGGCAAGGCCGCTACAAGCGACGCTTGCACATCGGCGAGCTGTTCGGCGGGGATCTTCGCCTCGACCGCATACTGAGAGAAGACTGCGCGGATAAACTCCGCCATTCCCTTCAGCATGTCTGCCGAAACCACTTCGATCACCTGAACAAACACCGCACCTAACACAACACTGGCCAGCAACACCCAGGTCCAGGAAGCGGTGACGCGTAACACCTGCGCCAACACCAGCGTGCCTGCCACCAGCATGAGAGTCGTCGGCTCGCCGACATACCACCACACCGCAGCGGGCAACAACGCCCAAACCCATACGCTGAACGCGTCAGCTGCACCGCGCCGCAACAAAATCAAAGCTGCTGCGGCAGCGCTCAACCAAATCAACAGCGGCAATGCCGCACTACCTACCACTACAAGAGTGGCCTGCATGCGACCACGCATGATGAACTCAGCTATGGCGCGCATACGATTTATCCCTTACTGCGTAAAGACCTTCTGGTCTCAGCGGCCGTGGCTGTCGGTGTAGGCGAGCAGGGCCAGGAAGCGGGCGCGCTTGATAGCGGTAGCCAGCTGACGCTGATAACGAGCCTTGGTACCGGTGATACGGCTTGGAACGATTTTGCCGGTTTCAGAAACATAGGCTTTCAGCGTGTTGAGATCTTTGTAGTCGATCTCCTTCACGTCTTCAGCGGTGAAACGGCAGAATTTACGACGACGGAAGAAACGTGCCATGAGATTGGCTCCTCAATAGATCCGTGGATTACTCGTCAGCGTTGTCGCTGTCGCTGTTGTCGCTGTCATCGCTGTCGCCATCGATAGAATCGGCTTCAGGACGGTCACGACGCTCGCGGCGCTCGCTGCGGTTTTCTTCAGCCTTGAGCATCTCGGACTGACCAGTTACGGCTTCGTCACGACGGATGACCAGGTTACGGATTACGGCATCGTTGTAGCGGAAGTTGTCTTCCAGCTCAGCCAGGGCTTTGCCGGTGCACTCAACGTTCAGCATCACGTAGTGAGCCTTGTGAACATTGTTGATTGCATAGGCCAGTTGACGACGGCCCCAGTCTTCCAGGCGGTGAATTTTGCCGCCGTCTTCTTCGATCAGCTTGGTGTAACGCTCAACCATGCCGCCGACTTGCTCGCTCTGGTCCGGGTGAACCAGAAAGATGATTTCGTAATGACGCATAAATGCTCCTTACGGGTTGTAGCCTGCCGCCAGGGCGGTCAGACAAGGAGTGAATGACACTGTTAGCTCACCGGACAAGAGGGCACGTAAGCGCCTGCCGTCACGGCAAGGGGCGCAATTGTAGAGAAGGGGGCTGGGGGGCGCAAGGCAATTGGCGATTATTTGAACAGCGCGTAGGGCAAGACCTAACAACGAACCGTAGGTTGGGCTGCAAAGCCCAACACCAGTGAATTGGCACGGCCTGAAGGCTTGATGTTGGGCTTCGCCTGCGGCGCAACCCAACCTACGGGACTATTTCTTAGCCTTGGCCTTAACACTGCGCTGGCGCAGCGCTTCAAACAGGCAGACACCAGTGGCGACCGACACGTTGAGGCTGCTGACGCTACCGGCCATAGGCAGGCGCACCAGGTAGTCGCAGTGGTCGCGGGTCAAGCGACGCATGCCTTTGCCTTCGGCGCCCATGATCAGGATGGTCGGCCCGGTCAGGTCTTGCTCGTACAACTCCTGCTCCGCCTCGCCGGCAGTACCGACGATCCACAAGCCGCGCTGCTGGAGCTTTTCCAGGGTGCGCGCCAGGTTGGTCACCGCCACCAACGGAATCACTTCCGCCGCACCGCACGCGACTTTGCGCACAGTGGGGTTGAGGGTTGCGGACTTATCTTTCGGCACAATAACCGCCAGCGCGCCGGCGGCATCTGCAGTACGCAGGCACGCGCCGAGGTTATGCGGATCCGTCACACCGTCGAGCACCAGCAACAGCGGCGGGCCTTCGCAGCGATCGAGCAATTCCTCGAGCATGGCCTCGCCCCATACCTGGCTCGGACTGACTTCCGCCACCACGCCCTGGTGCACGCCTTCCACCCAGGCATCCATTTCGCGACGCTCGGCTTGGCCGACCGCTACCCGCGATTCTGCCGCCAACTCCAGCAGCACCTGCACGCGCGGATCGTTACGCCCCTCCGCCAGCCAGATCTGTTTGACTCGCTTGGGGTGGTGACGCAACAAAGCTTCTACGGCATGCACGCCGTAGATTTTTTCCAACTGACTCATGCTTTGCCCTTAGGTTTACGCGCGCCGCTTTTGCTCGGGGCAGCGGGAGCCGCTTTCGATGGCCCTTTGCGATGGCTGCTGGGCTTGCTCGCACTGCTGCCTGCCTTGCCTTTGCTTTTTGCTTCGGCCAGCAAGGCGCTTTTTACTTCGCGACTGCGTTTTACATCGGTGCTGCCAGTGGACGCGCTAACGCGCCCCGGTGCCGCATTAGCTTTTTCCGCACGCTCACGCGCGCCGCCTTTGCTGGCAGGACCTGTACGGCCTTTACGCGCAATCGGCGCATCAATGGTGGCTTGAGCCAGTTCGAAATCGATCTTGCGTTCATCCAAGTCCACGCGCATGACTTTGACGTCAATGCTGTCGCCCAAACGGAAGCTGCGACCGGTGCGCTCGCCAGCCAGACGATGGTGAACCGGGTCAAAGTGGTAGTAGTCACCCGGCAACGCGGTGACGTGCACCAAGCCTTCGACGTAGATGTCTTTCAGTTCAACAAACAAACCAAAGCCAGTTACTGCGGTGATCACGCCCGGGAAGCTTTCGCCCACGCGGTCTTTCATAAACTCGCACTTGAGCCAGTTCACCACGTCACGGGTGGCTTCATCGGCACGGCGCTCGGACATCGAGCAACTCTCGCCCAACTGCTCCAGCGCGGCTTCGTCATACGGATAAATACGCGCCTTCGGAATGACCATTGCACCAGCACGCTTAACGTGTGGGGTATCGGCCTTGGAGCGGATCACACTGCGGATGGCGCGATGGGTCAACAGGTCGGGGTAGCGACGGATCGGCGAGGTGAAGTGAGTGTACGCCTCGTAATTCAGGCCGAAGTGACCCTGGTTATCGGCGCTGTACACCGCCTGGCTCAGGGAACGCAGCATCACGGTCTGAATCAGGTGGTAGTCCGGGCGCTCACGGATGTTCTCCAGCAAGAGCTGGTAGTCCTTTGGCGACGGGCCGTCTTTGGACTTGGCGCGTTGCAGCGACAACCCCAACTCACCCAGAAACGCTTTGAGCTTTTCCAAGCGCTCTGGCGGCGGACCATCGTGCACGCGATACAGCGCTGGAATTTCATGCTTCTTGAGGAATTCGGCAGTGGCAACGTTAGCGGCCAGCATGCATTCCTCAATCAGCTTGTGCGCATCGTTACGGGTAGTCGGACGGATCTCGGCGATCTTGCGACCGGAGCCGAAGATAATCCGCGTTTCCTGGGTCTCGAAATCAATCGCACCGCGCTCGTGACGCGCAGCGAGCAATACCTGATACAGCGAATACAGCTGTTTGAGGTGAGGCACCACGTCGCCGTACTCGTTGCGCAGCTCTTTGGCTTCCGCGCTTTTCGGCTGCTCAAGAATGGTGCTGACCTTGTTATAGGTCAGGCGCGCATGGGAGTGGATGACCGCTTCGTAAAACTGGTAGTCGGTCATCTTGCCGGTTTTGGAGATGCTCATCTCACAAACCATGGCCAGACGATCCACTTTTGGGTTCAGCGAGCATAGGCCGTTGGAGAGCTCTTCCGGCAGCATCGGCACCACGCGCTCGGGGAAATACACCGAGTTGCCACGCACCACAGACTCTTCGTCCAGGGCCGAACCGATCTTCACATAGTGGGAAACGTCGGCAATGGCGACATACAGCTTCCAGCCACCGGAGAACAGACCCCACTTGCTGGCGTTTTTCTCACAGAACACCGCATCGTCGAAATCGCGGGCGTCTTCGCCGTCGATGGTCACGAATGGCAAGTGACGCAGATCGATGCGTTTTTCTTTGTCCTTTTCTTCCACTTCCGGCTTGAGCTTGGCGGCTTCTTTAAGCACCGCCTCTGGCCAGACGTGGGGAATGTCATAGCTGCGCAGCGCCACGTCGATTTCCATGCCCGGCGCCATGTAGTTGCCGACCACTTCAATCACATCGCCCTGAGGCTGGAACCGCGGTGTCGGCCAGTGGGTGATTTTCACCTCAACAAATTGACCTTGCTTGGCGTTGGCGTTACGCCCTGGGGTGACCAGCACTTCCTGCTGAATCTTCGGGTTGTCGGCGACGACAAAACCGATACCGCTTTCTTCGTAGTAACGACCGACGATGGATTCGTGGGCGCGGGAAATCACTTCCACTACCGCACCTTCACGACGACCGCGACGGTCGAGCCCGGTGACACGGGCCAAGGCGCGATCGCCATCGAACACCAGACGCATCTGCGCGGGGCTCAGAAACAGGTCGTCGCTTTTGTCGTCCGGAATAAGAAAGCCGAAACCATCGCGGTGGCCACTGATGCGACCGAGGATCAGGTCCAGCTTATCTACCGGGGCGTAGGTGCCGCGACGGGTATAGATCAGCTGACCATCACGCTCCATCGCACGCAGGCGACGACGCAGCGCTTCCAGTTGTTCTTCAGTGGTGAGACCGAACTCTTCCACCAACTGCTCGCGGTTGGCCGGCGAACCGCGATCAGCCAGATGCTGAAGAATCAGCTCACGACTTGGGAT
>NZ_JBBNAH010000005.1:0-6893 GCF_037994325.1 Pseudomonas sp. | reverse complement strand
GGCCGAGGGTACGCACGGCGTGGGCTTCGTCGGCGAGCATTTTGCCGACGGGAATGCCGGTCCAGCCGGCAATTACGGCGGCGACGATTTTTGAGTCGACTTGCTCGGGCACCAGCGGGTCGTCTTGGCGAATGGCGTCGAGGCCGCTTTCCAGGCGCGCCAGTTCGGCGGCCAGGTGGTCGATGCGCCCGTCCAGTTCTTCATCGGGGCTATTGGGGTCGAGGCTGTCGCTCAGGGTCAGCAGTTCACGCCGGGTTTGCAGCAGTTCGCTGACCGCTTCGCGCTCTTCGCTCCAGCGTTTTTCCAGCTCGCGGATGGCCAGCACATTGGCGCCGGCTTCATCTTCCAGGCCGGTGATACGTTCGCTGTGTTTAAGCCCGGTGGCTTGTTCGCGGCGCAGGCGGTCGAGTTCTTCGTGCAAGGCAACTTGGCGATGACGCAGGCTTTCCAGCGGTGGCGGTACGTCGTGTTGGCCGAGGGACACGCGGGCGCAGGCGGTGTCGAGCACGCTAATGGCTTTATCGGGCAGTTGCCGGCCGGAGATATAGCGGTGCGAAAGCTTTACCGCGTCGTGGATGGCGGCGTCGAGCACTTGCACGCCGTGGTGTTGTTCCAGTTTGCTGGCGACGCCGCGAAGCATTTCTACCGCTGTTGCTTCGTCGGGTTCTTCCACTTGCACCAGTTGAAAGCGGCGGGCCAGGGCGGGGTCTTTTTCGAAGTACTTTTTGTATTCCATCCAGGTGGTGGCGGCGATGGTGCGCAGTTCGCCACGGGCCAGGGCCGGCTTAAGCAGGTTAGCGGCGTCGCTGGAGCCTTCGGCGGCGCCGGCACCGATCATGGTGTGGGCTTCGTCGATAAACAAAATGATCGGTTTCTCGGCGCTACGCACGGCGTCTATCACGCCTTTCAGGCGCTGTTCGAATTCGCCTTTTACTCCGGCACCGGCTTGCAGCAGGCCGAGGTCAAGCACGCGTACGCTAACGTCTTTTAACGGCGGCGGCACGTCACCGGCGGCAATGCGCAGGGCCAGGCCTTCGACCACCGCAGTTTTACCGACGCCAGGGGCGCCGACCAGAATCGGGTTGTTTTGCCGACGGCGCAGAAGAATGTCGATGGTCTGGCGGATTTCGCCGTCGCGGCCAACGATGGGGTCGATGCGGCCGTTGCGGGCGTCTTCGGTGAGGTCTTGGGTGTATTGGTTAAGCAGCGGCTCTTCATCCGGCGCTTGGTCGCGTTTAGGGCTTTGCCCGGTGCGCGCAGCGGGTGGGCTTTCCTTGGAGGGTTGGGTCCATTCCAGCAGATTGCTGCGCAAGGCATCGCGGGGGATACGCAGCAACGACGAGGCACTGTTGAGCAGCAGCGTGCGCCGCTCATCGCGGTCGAGTAGGGCCACCAGCAGCAGGCCGGAACGGATGCTGCCCAGGCCTAACACGCTGGCTTGCACCACGGCATCTTCCAATAGGCCGATGGTTTGCGTGGACAGCGCCGGGGTGCGGGTGCTGCCGGCTTTAAACAGCTCCAGGGCCTTGTTGATTTCGGCGCTGAGGGCGTCACGCTCCAGGCCAAAACGTGGCAGCAAATAGGCGAAGTCACCGCCTTCGATATCCAGCAGTTCGAGCAGCAGGTGTTCGATTTCCACGTAATGGTGGGTGCGTTGCAGGCAGCGTTGCGCGGCGCGCTCGAGGGCGCGGCGGCAGTCGTTGTTAAGGCGGCTGATCAGGTTGCCGAGTTCCATGGCTAGGCCTCCGCCGTCTGTTGTAGACGGGTTTCGATCAGGTGCGTGGCGGCGTTGGCACTGACTTGCAGGCCAGTGTTCCAGCTCAAGCGCGGTGCGCCTTGGCGGTTCAGGCTCAGCGGTTCGGCACCGTTGACCAGCAGGCGCAAGGTGCAGTCCATATCCGGGCCAAAGTAGAAACTGGCCAGGCTGGCGAGCTGGCCGTGCAGGTCGCCACCGGGCAGAAATGCGCCCGTTTGTTCGGCGGCGAGTGGGCCGAGGGTCAGGCTAATGCCGGCATGTTCATCCCATACCCGCGAGCCGGCCACGGCGTTATGCCCCAGTTTCAGATTGCGCCCACCACGGCCTAAACGACTGCGGCTGGCGGCGGGAATGCTGCGCCAGGCGCCAGCATAGGCACTGGCCTGCACCGGCTGGCCGACGTGTTGGCGTACCAGGGTGGTGAACCCTGCCAGCGAACGACGACCGCCCATAAACAGCGCGCTGCGCGACAAGATCGCCGAGTCGCTGAGTACCTGGCGTTCCTGTAGGGCTTTGGGCAGCAAGCCGGTGAGGGCACGCAGTTGGCTTTGTACCGGACTGGCATTGGGTACGCCAAAGCCCAAGGCGATGCGGTGTTTGCGCAGCACGCGGTAGAGCAGGCTGAGCAGGCGGTGTTGGAACAGGTCGAGAAAGGCTGCCGGCGCGTGGTCTTTCAGGCGTGCCCGTTGTTGCAGCCATTCCTGATAGGCGTAGGGCAGGGGGCCGTCGGGGCCGCCCAGGCCAAACACCGGGGTGGTCAATTGGGTTTTGCCGTCGTCGGCGGTGAGCAGGCTTTCCACCTGGCTGGCGGCGAACAGCGGCGTTAGTGGCCCGCGCAGGCGAATGGCTTCGGCATCTGGCGAAGTGCCGCAGCCCAAGGAGGTGGCGCGCGGTTGCTCACGCTCCATTACCAGCAGCGCTTGCAACAGCTCAAAGGCCTGCGGCTCGGCGCGCAGGCGCTCGCTTAAAGGACGAGGGGCTGGCCGGCTTGGGGTTGCCACGTTTTGATCTCCTTATCGGCCTGAACCAGTACCGTGCTGACGAAGCGGTTGGCGGTGGCGTATAGCGAAAAGAACTGCGCCAGTACGCCGGAAAACAACACCGCGCTACTGCCGACAAAATGCTGCGGGTCAAGGCTGATGCTTACCTGCAACCCATTGCGCCAACCGCGCCAGGCGTCTTCACCGACGCGCGCAACAATGCGCTCGCTAACCAGGCTGTGCAGGCCGCTGATTTGCCGGCTGGCACTGGCTTCCTCGCGCAGGTTGTGCAGGGCGAGCATTTCCTTGAGGGCCGTCAGCGCCTGTGGACCTTCCACTAACGACAGATGGTTGAGGGTCAGTTGCGACACCAGGCGCCAGCGCGATTCGCCGCTGAGTTTGGGTAGGCTTTGGGGCGTTGGCGGGTTGCGCAGGTACGCGTGGGCAATTGGCCCGGGGCGCTCGAAGCTCAGGCGCGTGCCGGCGCTCAAGGCCTCGGCCAGGTGGCGGTTGGTGCACAGCAGCTCAGCGGTCAGGCTGTATTCGGGGGCGTCTTGCAGCGGGTCGAAGTGGGTGTCCACCAGGCTTAGCAGCAGGTCGCTACCCAACCGATTGGGCGTCAGGCCGGTGATGCGTCGCGCATGCCAGTACAGGCGGTTGTCGCCAGCGCCATGCTGATAGCCGTAGTACGCCGGCACACGTTGCACGCCGGCCGGGAAGGTGGCGCGCAGGCCACGAATGCTGTGAATTTCCACGCTGTTTTCGCGGTGGCTGTCGGCGACCAGACGGTACTCGCTGCGGGTGCCGTCTGGGCGTAATGGCTCGGACGTGCGTGGGAACAGATTGATCACCGGCGTGCAGCCCAGGGCGATATCACTTGGTTGCAGGCTGATGCGCGTGGCCGGTGCGCGGTCAAATACCAGGTACACATACAGCGTTTCTTCTTCGCTGGCGGGCGCGCGTAACGGCACATCGAAAAACGCGAATTTTTCCGGAAAGGCAAAATATTCGGCAAGCAAGCGCAGGCCCGGATGCAGCCCGGTTTCATCCGGCAACAAGGTTTCATCACTGGCAAAACCGACCACTTGCGGCAAGCCTTGTTGCGCCACCGGCGGGCTGCCAGCGGGACCGCAGAGTACGGCGATGGAATGGGCGCAAAGCAAGTCGTAGAGGCCGGCGTTGACCACCGGCGAGGCCGCCAGATGCACCCGCAGCGTCTCGATGCTCAGCTCGTTCCAGCTGATGCCCTCGATGCAGCGCAGGCTTAAGCGCAGTGCCGAACGGGCATACGGAATGTCGGTTAGCGCTTGGGTTTCATCGCCGTCGAGCAACACCGCTTCGCTGATTTCCAAAGGCCACAACAGCGTCTCGGCGGTGCTGCGAAAGTAAACGCTGTCGCCACTGTTGGTGGTCACAAACAGCGGCGTGTCGCGCGGCAACCGATAGCCCTCGGCGAGGTTGCCTTTGCTCGGGTCCGGGACAAATTGCACGATGGCGCAGGACGGCAGCGGCCGCAGGGCCAGCGGGTAAAGCTGTTCCAACAGCGCGTCGCTGAACTCGGCGTAGTCGTCGTCCAAACGCCGTTGCAGGCGCGCGGCCAGTAGGGAAAAACCTTCCAGCAAGCGCTCGACATGCGGGTCTGGGCACTCACCGGGCGCCAGTTCCAGGCGCTTGGCCACTTTTGGGTAACGCGCGGCAAACCCGGCGCCGGCATGGCGCAGCCAGGTCAGTTCGCGTTGGTAGTAATCGAGCAATTGGTCGTCGATTGAATCACTCATCAAGCACCTCCACTGTGCCGGCCAGGTTGTCGAGTACAAACACCGCCGGCCATTGCTGCTCGCCATGGCCAAGGGTGCCGCTGAGGCGGATTTGTAAACGCTGCGGGTGTTCGCTGGAGGGTTGTATGTCCACCTCGCCCAGGTGCAGGCGCGGCTCGAAATGGCTGATGGCGCTGCGCATATCGCGGGTCAATGCGCGGCGGTCATCCAGGCGTTGCGCTTGCAGGGCGGTCCAGTCGCCGATGCCGTAATCCAGAATGGTCAGCGCCGTGCCCGGCGGGCGAAGCGCACGCCGGGTATTGAGCAGGCGCAGCAATTCGGTGCGCACCGATTCGGCCAGTGCGGCACGGTCGAACACGGCGTCGTCGCCTGCCGCCAAGCGCTCGAACAGCGGTGGCAGCAGGCGCGAATCGACTGGGCGCATGGCCGCTTACGTCAGGCTTTGATGAGCTTGTTGGCGGCCAGGTCCCACGTCGAGGCGGCGGTGCCTTCCTTGGAGCCATCGTCTTTTTGCGCGGTGAGTTCCCATTTGATTTTGATGAAGTTCATCGACAGGGTTTCCACCGGCTTACCGCCCGCACCGCCGCTGACGCTGACGTTGGAAAACACCACGTTGTTCAGCGTGTAAACGATAAAGGGCAGGATCTTGCCATCACCCTCGGCGGCGTTGCGGCCAACGGTGATTTTTACCTCGGGCAGCGGTTTACCGGCGCAGCAGAACTCGTTGAGCGACGGCGTGGAGGTGTCAATAAACTTGGTGACGGTGAACTCACCAACGTGCGGTTTACCGGAGGTGCGCTCTGAGTTACTGACGTCGTTGGTCACCTGCATGGCCACGTTGTGGCTGTACGACATGATTTCAATTTTGTCGAGATAACCCTCAAGCAGGCAGTCACCTTTGATGTCGCCGCCGAGGTCGAGAATGATTGCATCCATCGCTTGTTACTCCTTGAAAGTTGGACGTCGCTCGTAGGGTGCGCCGTGCGCACCAGGGCGCAAACGCGCAAACGCGCAAACGCGCAAACCGCCGGGTGCGCACAGCACACCCTACGAGTCCCCGCTCGCAGCGGAGCGGGGTGTTAACAGGCGTTAATCAAGCTGCTACCGGTGGCGGCAGGGTGGCTACCAGGCGGATCGAGGCGGTTAGCTCTTCCAGTTGGAAGTGCGGGCGCAGAAACACCGTGGCGCGGTAGGCGCCCGGCTTGCCGGCCACCTCGGTAACGTCCACCCGTGCTTCACGCAGCGGGTACTGGGCCTTGATGGCCTGCGGGGCGTTGTCGTTGATCAGCACGTAGTCGGCGATCCAGTTGTTGAGGTAGGTCTGCACGTTATCGCGGGTCATAAAACTGCCGACCTTGTCGCGCATGATCACCTTCAGGTAATGGGCAAAACGCGAGGCTGCCAGTACGTACGGCAACATGCCGGAAATACGCGCGTTGGCGTTGGCTTCGTTGGTGTTGTAGAGCTTGGGTTTGTTGGTGGTCTGGCCGCCAAAGAACACCGCCACGTCGGAGTTTTTCTTGTGGCACAGGGCGATAAAACCAAGGTCGTTGAGCTCCTTTTCGCGGCGGTCGGTAATCGCCACTTCGGTGGGGCATTTCAACGAGATATCACCCGAGCTGGTGTGGAAGGTATGCGCGGGCAACCCCTCCACCGCGCCACCGCCTTCGGCACCGCGAATGGCCGCGCACCACCCGTATTGGGCAAAGGCGGCGGTGATGCGTTGGGTCAGCGCCCAGGCGGCGTTGCCCCACAGGTATTTGCCGTGGTCGGTGCCGTTAACATCTTCCACGTAGTTGATGCCTTCCACCGGCAGGGTGTCCGGGCCGTAGGGCAGGCGCAGCAAGAATTGCGGCAGCACCAAGGACACATAACGCGAGTCTTCGCTTTCGCGGAACGAGCGCCATTTGATCAACTCTTGGCTCTCAAACACTTTGGCTAAATCACGCGGCACGGCCAGCTCGGTAAAGCTGTTCATGTCGAACAGACGCGGGCTGGCGGCGGCGATAAAGGGCGCATGGGCGGCGGCGGCAACGTTGGAGAGTTTCTCCAGCAGGCCAATGTCTTGCGGGTGGCGGCCAAAGGTGTAATCGCCCACCAGCAGGCTGAAGGGGTGGCCACCAAAGGTGCCGTATTCCTCTTCGTAAATCTTTTTGAATAGCGCGCTCTGGTCGAACTCCACCGCCTTCTCCAGGTCGGTTTGCAGTTCTTTTTGGGTGACGTTGAGCAGGCGCAGTTTTAGCCGCGTACTGGTTTCGGTGTTTTGCACCAACAGGTGCAGGCCGCGCCAGGACGCCTCGAGTTTTTGCACCTCGGGGTGGTGCAGAATCTGGTTCAACTGGTTGCTGATCAACTCGTCAATCTGGCTGATGCGGTCGT
>NZ_JBBNAH010000004.1:0-1989 GCF_037994325.1 Pseudomonas sp. | reverse complement strand
AACCCATGCTGCTGGGCGGCGTATTCAAAGCCACCGGCAATCACTCGCCTATCGAAATACCAGCCAAAGCCAAATACACCCTCGCCGATTTGCAGCGCTTCGCTACGCGCTATGGCGTGCCGATGGCGTTTAACCCGTTCTTTCCCATCAACACGTTAGTGCTGATGCGTGGCGCGGCGGGTTACTTGGGCACAGCGAATTTCCACACCTATTTGCAGGCCGTGTTTCCCGCGCTGTGGGTGGAGCAAAAGAATATGGGCGACCCCGCGGTTGTCGCCCAAGTATTAAGCGCCGCCGGGCTCGACCCCGAAGAGTTCGGGCGTCTGGTCAATGACGATGAGGTAAAACAACGCCTGAAAGACATCACCGAAGACGCCATCAAGCGCGGCGCTTTTGGTGCGCCGATTTTCTTTGTCGATGGCGAAATGCACTTCGGCCAAGATCGCTTGGATTTTGTCGCCGAGGCCTTGGCCCGCAAGTGAGAGACGAGGCCCTCTGCTAAAGCACTTGTACGCCGCATCCCGTTGCAATGACGGGATGTGTCCCGAGTTTCAACGCCCAATCTGTCTACCGCGCGCCTGCTTTAATTCCTCGAAACTTACATAAACCATCGCAAGTATCCCAACGCATCGGTAATTAATCTTTCGTAATTATTCACCACTTATTTAGCAAAAAGGCGGCAAATAAAAAATATACATAACCGGGAATATTTTCTCGTAAGAAACTTCTGCGCATGCGCTGAGTGGATTGTTTAGTCGCAATTATTGGAGGAACCTTATTCCAGCAAAAAAACAGGTAGTGCAAAAAAACCTCAATAGCGCATCACCTATCAGCGACCAACAAACACTTTTAAACCATCAAGGGTTGTCGCCATGAACATTTTCAAACTGATGGCACTTATCAAATATTCACCACTTAACCACACAACATATAAAACCTATCAACACACAGCTACTAACTCTCCAAATGAAATCCGGCATCAGCCGCCAAAATTGCGGCAAAAACCAATAACGCCCAGGCCAAATTTTACGCAAACGAGCGCATCAGATTGGCGAAGAAAAGTTCGCGACCACCTCATTGCAATCACCATCGCCGCGGCGTCGATACTTGCAGCAGCCACCCCAGCCCACGCGCTTACGAAAGCAACAAACTCAGCGAAACCCTGGGTAATACGTGCTCTTTCTTATGCTAACGGAGACTTGGGCGGCGCGTGCTCCGGAGCGGCCATAAACGAACTGATGGTTATCACCGCCGCCCATTGCAAAGCGGATGTGATCATGTATGAAGACATCGACCACTTTATGGTCGTCAACGCCCGTTACCCCATCGATGGAACAGACATTCAAGTACTGGTGCTGCGTGACTCGCACCCAATTAGCGAATACCCAACGCTTGGCCGTGATCGGCTTGCAATACCCAATGGCGCAATTCCCCCCGGAACCATCGGTACGGTTTACGGATATGGGTCTGCCGATGACTTACCGCAAAAACAGCTAAGCGTTCGCATCGACGGGCACGGCGCAACACCCACAAAAAAAGAGTATCTGCAGGCCATCGCACCCAATGGAGCAGAGACGGAGCTTGGCGATTCTGGAGGCCCTCTGATTATCGACAATCAGCTGGTGGGCATTTTGTCCGGAACACGCATTCATCCAAAAGACGGCCATAAGTACGAAATCTTCAGCGGTATTTCGCCGGTGCTCTCAACTATCCGGCGGTTGGAGCATGCCCGTGAAATGCGCTCTGTCGCAACACAAGACAACAACTTGCTGCCATGGGTCAGTGCCGTCAAAGTCGAAAATCAAGCGGTCCTCATGACCCTGAGCGATGAACTTATCAACTCCGACCGCCAAATAGTCGTATGGGTCAACGGCAGATACTTGGGCGAGGTGCACGGGAAGCACTCTTATTACGCCTACGGACAAAAAATCTCCAACGGCGTCATCTATCGTATGGAAGGCTTCGCTGTGCGCGACACCGACATTATCC
>NZ_JBBNAH010000003.1:0-3523 GCF_037994325.1 Pseudomonas sp. | reverse complement strand
GGTTATGACTTCCCCATTACCTATCTGGCCCTGGGCCGTAATGGCGGGTTGTCGAATGCGCGTAACTGCGGCATTCGCCAGGCGCGTGGGGTAAACCTCTGTTACCTCGACGACGATGATATGTGGCTGCCGCAGCATCTGGAGCGCCATGCGCAGGCGCATGCTCAGGGCGAGCGGGTGGTCTACACCGACACGACTTATGTGCTGGAAACGCTTGAGGGCGCAAGGCGGCAGGAGTTGTCGCGCAGTTCTTCGACGCAGCACGAAGCTTTTTCCCGGGAAAATTTGCTGGTGCAGAACTACATTCCGGTCAATGCCTGGTCGCACCCGCGCAAGTGGTTGGACGAAGTGGGTGGCTTCGACGTCGAGCTGCCAGCGCTGGAAGACTGGGACATGCTGCTGAAACTGTCGGCGCGTTACCCGGTGGAGCATGTGCAGGAGCACACCGTGCAGGTGCATATCCGTCAGGAGAGCCCTGAGCAGCGTATGAGCGCCCGTGAGCGCAAGAATTTCCCCGAGCTGTTCCGTCGTCTATATGGCCGCCATGGGCAGCAGGTGCATGCCGGTGTTGAGCAAGCGCGCGGCGAGTTTCTGCAAAGTTTGGACGATGAAATGCGCAACGCAGCGGTTGCTCAGCCAAGCCTGGGCTATTTACACAAGCTGACCCCACAGGTGTTCGCCGCTTTTGAACAGCGCTTGCAAACCGAGCAGGTGCCGACCATCGAGGTGTTGGTGTTGGCCTTGTCGGGCAGCGATGAAACGGCTGTGCAGGCGACGGTCGAGAGTCTGGCAGGCCAGCAATATGCGGCGCCGCATCGTGTGGTTGAGGGGGATTGGCAACAGGTCAGCGATGCTGCCTTGGCTAGCACTGCCGAGTGGCTTTACCTGCTGCCCGCGGGTGACCGCCTGGAACCGCACGCCTTGGCGTTGCTGATAGAACGCGCCATGGGCGCGCCGGCAGGCTGCTATTACAGCGATGAAGATAGCGTGGGCGAACAAGGCCCGCACGCACCCATCTTCAAGCCGGACTTTAACCTCGATCTGCTGCGCAGCTATCCCTACACCGGGCGCTCGCTGTGCGTCTCACGCGAGGCGTTGGAGCAACTGGGCGGTTTGCGCGCGCAGTTTGAAGGGCTGGCGGTGCAGGATTTTCAACTGCGCTGTGTGGAATCGTTTGGCCTGGACAGCGTCGGCCATATCCCTGAGGTGCTGAGTCATAGCGAGGTGCCGTTTGCACAATGGCTGGCCAGCGAGGAAGTGCGCCGCCATTCAGCTACGTTAGTCAGCGAGCATCTGGCTCGCCTTGGTGTGCCACACAGCATGCAGGAAGGTGTGCTACCGGGTTTCAACCGGGTTCGCTATGACTACCCGGAGCAGCCACTGGTATCGATTTTGGTGCCAACCAAGGACCAATTGCCTCTGCTGCAACGTTGCGTGGAAAGCCTGCTGGAGAAAACCGCTTACACGAATTACGAACTGCTGATCATCGACAACGCCAGCGAAACCGCGGAAGCGAAAACCTGGCTGGCCGGTATCGAGCAGCTAAACAGTGAGCAGATTCGGGTGGTTCGCTACCCCGGCCCATTCAACTTCTCGGCAATCAACAACGCCGCAGCGGCGCAGGCCAAGGGCGAGTACCTGGTGTTGCTGAACAATGACACGGCGATTTTGCGTGAGGACTGGCTACACGAGCTGCTTAACCATGCGCGCCGTCCTGAAGTGGGCATCGTCGGCGCCAAGCTGTTGTTCCCCAATGGCAAGATCCAGCATGCGGGTGTGGTGTTGGGGCTGAGTGGACCGGCGGATCATCCATTCCTTGGCGATGCCGGTGACAGCGCTGGCTATATGCATCGGCTGCTGGTGGATCAGAACTATTCGGCAGTCACCGCGGCTTGTCTGATCATCCGCAAAGAGGTGTATGACGCGGTTGGTGGGCTGGATGAGGTGACGTTCAAGGTTTCCTATAACGACGTCGACCTGTGCTTGAAGGTGCGCGAGGCCGGTTACCTGAGCGTGTGGACGCCTTATTCGGTGCTGCTGCACGAAGGTAGCGTCAGCCAGAATTCAGGGGTTGAAACCCTGGCTCAGGAGCAGAAGCTCAAACGTTTCCGCGCCGAGCAAGACGCCATGTACCAAAAATGGCTGCCATTGCTGGCCCGCGACCCGGCGTACAACCCGAACTTGACCTTGGCCAATAAGGGCTTTGAGCTGGACCCTATTCGCGGCGCGATCTGGCAGCCGTTCGTTCAAGCACCGTTGCCGCGTATTCTCGCTCACCCGGCCGATCGCACCGGCTGCGGGCATTACCGCGTGCGCCAACCCTTCACCGCGATGCAGCGTGAAGGCGTGGCGGATGGGGTGATTAGCGAAACCCTGTTTAACCCACTGGAGCTTGAGCGCTTTCAGGCCGACGTGATTATTTTGCAGCGCCAGGTGACTGATGAGCAGTTGGAGGCGATTGCTGAAATCAAACAGCTGTCGGGCGCCTTCCGCGTGTATGAGCTGGATGACTACTTGCCCAACCTGCCGCTGAAAAGCGTGCACCGCGCCGATATGCCCAAGGATGTTTTGCGCTCGCTGCGTCGCGCGCTGACGATGGTCGACCGCTTTGTGGTGTCGACCCAGCCGTTGGCTGAAGCGCTGGCGGGTATGCACCCGGATGTGGTGGTGGCGCCTAACCGCTTGCCCACCAACTGGTGGAACGGCCTGAGCAGCCAGCGCCGCGTCGGGCGCAAACCGCGGGTCGGTTGGGCGGGCGGGGTAGGGCATACCGGTGACCTGGAGTTGATCGTCGATGTAGTGCGTGATCTGGCCGAAGAGGTGGAGTGGGTGTTTTTCGGCCTGTGCCCGGAAAAGGTTAAACCTTACGTAGCGGAGTTTTATCCGGGCGTTGCTATCGAGAAGTATCCGGCCATGTTGGCATCGTTAAACCTCGACCTGGCCCTGGCGCCGCTGGAGCAAAACCAGTTCAACGACTGCAAGAGCAATTTGCGTCTGCTGGAGTACGGCTTCTTGGGCTTCCCGGTTATTTGTAGCGATGCCATCTGCTATCGCGGCGATCTGCCGGTCACACGGGTGAAAAATCGCTATAAGGATTGGGTGGACGCCGTGCGTATGCACCTGGCTGATCTGGATGCCACGGCAAAAATGGGCGATGAACTGCAAACTATCATTCGCCGCGACTGGATGCTCGAAGGCGAAAATGTGCGCAGTTGGGCCAAGGCGTGGATGCCTGGCTAACCTGTCGGGCAGTGCTTAAGTAGGAATAAAGAGGGGCCGACGATTAAATTCTCGGCCCTTTTTTGTGCGCGTCAGAAAAAGAGCTGTCTTCCGATGAGCGGCGCTAACTGACGGTTTTATTTGAAATTTGACGTCACTAAAGCGACATTTCCCACCTGTTTTTTGGTTGTTTCTTGATCAGCTGGCGACAAAAGGTTGGATGAAACCCTTTAGTTCTGCGGGCTCTGCCGATACAGAAGTCGTGGATACGGTTTACGCCGGTTCAGCAAGCAGCCAGCAAAAA
>NZ_JBBNAH010000002.1:0-3191 GCF_037994325.1 Pseudomonas sp. | reverse complement strand
CTGCTGGCCGCTGCGCACAATATCGAGCGCCTGAAAAAGGGCGACACCCTGCGCGAAGTCCTCGAAGCCCCCGACCGCGCCGATTTGCTCGACTGGCTGCGCCGGCAAAAGCTCATGCACTACGACGTCGACCGCGATATCGCCATGGTGCACGCCGGCATACCGCCGCAGTGGTCGTTGAAAAAAGCGCTGCGCTGCGCTGGCGAAGTGGAAGAAGCCCTGCGTGACGACGCGCGCCTGCTACCCTTTCTCGACGGCATGTACGGCAATGAGCCAAGCCGCTGGGACAGTGACCTCAAAGGCGTGACGCGCCTGCGGGTGATCACCAACTACTTCACCCGCATGCGCTTTTGCAAAGCCGATGGCACCCTGGATTTAAAAACCAAGGAAGGCGTCGGTAGTGCGCCACCGGGCTATCTGCCCTGGTTCGCGCACAAACAACGCAAAACCGCCGGGCAAAAGATTATCTTCGGTCACTGGGCCGCCCTTGAAGGCAAATGCAATGAACCCGGCGTTATCGCCCTGGACACGGGTTGCGTATGGGGCGGTGCGATGACTTTACTTAACGTCGACAGCGGCGAGCGCCATCGCTGCAGTTGTGAGGAGCCAAGCCCATGAGCGAGTTCAAACGCATCCCCCCCGAGCAAGCCCAAGCCCTGCGCGAGAGCGGCGCGGTGGTTGTGGATGTCCGCGACCCGCAAAGCTTTGCCATGGGCCATATCACTGGCTCGCGGCATTTGGATAACCACTCGCTGCATGACTTTATTAGCGCGGCCGATCTGGACGCGCCGCTGATCGTCTCCTGCTACCACGGCAACTCCAGCCAGAGCGCGGCCGCCTATTTGGTCAGCCAGGGATTTTCCGAGGTTTACAGCCTCGACGGTGGCTTTGAACTATGGCGCGCCACTTATCCTGAAGAAACCGCCCAAGCCACCCCCGAATAATTTTTTCCAAGCGTCTATCCCGCGCCCTGCCTGGGCTCTCGCCATTCTGTAACATGGACTGACACACGCTAATTGTTTGTCAGTCCTTGACCTCTGAAAATCCCAACTACTCTTAAGCTCAGGCCATCCATATAGGGGAGAGCCGGCACACCGGCTTCCGGGGCTATCGGCAGCGACCTTTAGGTGTTCTGGGGGATTCTCATTTGCCGACTCGTCGGCAGATTGCCAGCACCCGCTCGACCGATCCCGCCCGGCTCCACATCAGCGAGGTGACGTCATGAGTATTTTCAGCCACTTCCAACAACGCTTCGAAGCGACTCGCCAGGAGGAATACTCGCTTCAGGAGTATCTCGACCTGTGCAAGCAGGACAAAAGCACCTACGCCACAGCAGCCGAGCGCTTACTGATGGCCATAGGCGAGCCCGAACTGATCGACACGTCGAATAACTCGCGGCTGTCGCGGATCTTCTCCAACAAGGTGATCCGCCGCTATCCCGCGTTTGAAGACTTCCATGGCATGGAAGAGTGCATCGACCAGATCGTTTCCTACTTCCGCCACGCCGCACAGGGGTTGGAAGAGAAGAAGCAAATCCTTTACCTCTTGGGCCCGGTTGGCGGCGGTAAATCGTCGCTTGCGGAAAAGCTGAAGCAACTGATGGAGAAGGTGCCCTTCTACGCCATCAAAGGCTCGCCCGTGTTCGAGTCGCCCCTTGGTCTGTTTAATCCAGCCGAAGACGGCACCATCCTCGAAGAAGACTTTGGCATTCCCAAGCGCTACCTGAGCACCATCATGTCGCCGTGGGCGACTAAACGCCTGGCCGAATTCGGCGGCGATATCAGCCAATTCCGTGTGGTGAAACTCTACCCGTCCATCCTTAACCAGATCGCCGTGGCCAAAACCGAGCCGGGCGATGACAACAACCAGGACATTTCCGCTCTGGTCGGCAAGGTGGATATCCGCAAGCTGGAAGAATTCCCGCAGAACGACGCCGACGCCTACAGCTACTCAGGCGCCCTGTGCCGCGCCAACCAGGGGATGATGGAGTTTGTGGAGATGTTCAAGGCGCCGATCAAGGTGCTACATCCACTGCTTACCGCCACCCAGGAAGGTAACTACAACAGTACCGAAGGCTTGGGCGCCATTCCGTTTATGGGTGTGCTGCTGGCCCACTCCAACGAGTCGGAATGGCATAGCTTCCGCAATAACAAGAACAATGAGGCGTTTATCGACCGGATCTATATCGTCAAGGTGCCGTACTGCCTGCGCGTCAGTGACGAGATCAAGATCTACGACAAGCTCCTGTTCAACAGCTCCCTGGCCAAGGCCCACTGCGCGCCCGATACGCTGAAAATGCTGGCGCAGTTCTCCGTACTGTCGCGCCTGAAAGAGCCGGATAACTCCAACGTCTACTCGAAAATGCGCGTGTACGACGGCGAAAACCTGAAAGACACCGACCCCAAAGCCAAGTCGATTCAGGAATACCGCGACAGCGCCGGTGTGGACGAAGGTATGAACGGCCTCTCGACCCGCTTCGCCTTCAAAATTCTGTCCAAGGTATTCAACTTCGATCCGCACGAAATCGCCGCTAACCCGGTGCACTTGCTCTATGTACTGGAGCAGCAGATCGAGCAGGAGCAATTCCCCGCTGAGGTGCGCGAACGCTATCTGCGTTACATCAAGGAATACCTGGCGCCGCGTTATATCGAGTTTATTGGCAAGGAAATCCAGACCGCTTACCTGGAGTCCTACAGCGAATACGGACAGAACATCTTCGACCGCTATGTGCTGTACGCCGACTTCTGGATTCAGGACCAGGAATACCGCGACCCGGAAACCGGCGAAATCCTCAACCGTGTGGCGCTTAACGAAGAACTGGAGAAAATCGAGAAACCGGCCGGCATCAGCAACCCGAAGGATTTCCGCAACGAGATCGTCAACTTCGTGCTGCGCGCCCGCGCCAACAACAACGGCAAAAACCCGACCTGGCTCAGCTACGAAAAACTTCGCGTGGTGATCGAGAAGAAAATGTTCTCCAACACCGAAGATTTGCTGCCGGTTATCAGCTTCAACGCCAAAGCCAGCAAGGAGGACCAAACCAAGCACAACGATTTTGTCTCGCGGATGGTCGAGCGCGGTTACACCGACAAGCAGGTTCGCCTGCTGTCCGAATGGTACCTGCGGGTTCGCAAGTCGCAGGAACCTGCTGCGTCGGCCCATGCCGACGCCGTTGCCGCAAGGCCTGCATG
>NZ_JBBNAH010000001.1:0-9688 GCF_037994325.1 Pseudomonas sp. | reverse complement strand
GATCTGGGCTGACGCATGAGAGCCGAGGCCACCGCCCTTGATGGCGTTATGGTGATCCACGCCAACCCTCGGGCAGATGAGCGCGGCGCCTTTACGCGGCTGTTTTGCACCGAGCTGCTGGGGCCCTGGCTGGGCGAGCGTGGTGTGGTGCAGATCAACCAGTCGCGCACTCACCAACGCGGCGCCGTACGCGGTATGCACTTTCAATACGCGCCCCATGCCGAAATGAAACTGGTGCGCTGCATTCGTGGCCGAGTCTGGGATGTGGCGCTGGACTTGCGCGCCGGCTCGCCGACATTTCTGCACTGGCATGGGCAAGAGTTGTCCGCCGAAAACCAGCAGATGTTGTTGATTCCAGAGGGCTGTGCCCACGGTTTTCAAGTATTGGAAGCCGATAGCGAGCTGCTGTATCTGCACACCGCTGCCTATCACCCTGCCGCCGAGGGTGGCGTGCGTGCCGATGATCCCCGCGTTGCCATCCCGTGGCCGTTGCCGTTGGCTGAGTTATCTGAACGTGACCGCACGCACCCGCTGCTCGCCCATGACTTTCAAGGGATTCAGCCATGAACTGCCGCCACTGCGCTGCGCCCCTGCAACACACCTTTCTAAACCTTGGTTTCGCACCGCCGTCCAATGCCTACCTGGCTGCTGAACAGCTGGCTCAGGTCGAGCGTTATTACCCGCTAAAACTGCGCGTTTGTACCGACTGCTGGCTGGTGCAGACCGAAGATTACGCCGACGCCGGTGAGTTATTTGCCGCCGACTACGCCTACTTTTCCTCGACCTCCAGCAGTTGGTGTGCCCATGCGCAGCGCTATGCGGCGGCGATCACTGAACGCCTGGGGCTCAACAGCCAAAGCCTGGTTTTAGAAGTGGCGTCCAACGATGGTTACTTGCTGAAGAACTTTGTCGCCGCCGGCATTCCCTGCCTGGGTATCGAGCCCACCGCCAGTACCGCCGCGGCCGCCGAACGTATGGGTATCCCGGTGCTACGCGAGTTTTTTGGCGAGGCCCTCGGCCGTCGGCTTAGCCAGCAAGGCCAGCAAGCCGACCTGATCGCCGGCAACAACGTGTTCGCCCATGTGCCCGATATCAACGATTTCAGTCGCGGCCTGAAAGCGGCGCTAAAGTCCGGTGGCACGGTAACGCTGGAGTTTCCCCACCTGCTGCAATTGATTGAACAGGTGCAGTTCGACACCGTGTACCACGAGCATTTTTCCTACCTGTCGCTCTATAGCGTGCAGCGCATTCTGGCTGCGGCGGGTTTGACCATTTACGACGTGGAAGAACTGCCCACCCACGGTGGTAGCCTGCGTATTTATGCCGGCCACAGCGAGCAGAACCGCCAGCCTGGCGCTGCCGTAGACGCGCTGTTGTGCAAAGAAAAACAGAGCGGCTTGCAGGAGTTAGCCACCTACCTGGGTTTTCAAACACGGGCCGACGCGGTGAAAAATGGCTTCCTGGCGTTTCTGCTTGAGCAGAAAAAAGCCGGGCGCAGCGTGGCGGCTTACGGCGCTGCCGCCAAGGGCAATACCTTGCTCAACTATGCTGGGGTAAAGCCGGACCTATTGGCCTTCGTCTGCGATGCCGCGCCGTCCAAGCAGGGGCAGTATTTGCCGGGTAGCCATATCCCCATCTTTGCCCCCGAGCACTTGCAAACGATGCGTCCGGATGTGGTGGTATTGCTGCCCTGGAACCTGGCGCAAGAGCTGGTCCAGCAACTGGCGTTTGTGCGCCAATGGGGCGGGCAGTTTGTGACGGCAGTGCCGACGATAGAGGTGGTATAGACATGCGTATTCAGTACACCAAGCCCTCTATCACCGAGCTGGAAGTCGAGTATGTCACTGACGCTGCGCGCACTGGCTGGGGTGAGCAGTGCTACGCCTATTTGCAGCGCTTTGAAGCCGCGTTCAAAACCTACCTGGGTAGCGACTACGCCATTGCCACCTCCAGTTGCACGGGGGCCATGCATATGGGCCTGGCGGCGCTGGGTATCGGTGAAGGTGACGAGGTGATTCTGGCGGACACGAACTGGATAGCCACTGCCGCCCCCGTGCTGCACCTGAACGCGACACCGATGTTGGTCGACATCTTGCCCGATAGCTGGTGCCTGGATCCGGCGCAGGTGGAGGCCGCTATCACGCCACGCACCCGCGCCATCATCGCCACGCATCTGTACGGCAATCTGTGCGAGATGCAGGCATTGCTGGCCATTGGCGAGCGTTATGGTGTGCCGGTCATTGAGGACGCGGCCGAGGCCATCGGTGCCGTTTACCACGGTCGCCGCGCGGGCAGCATGGGCCGCTTTGGGGTGTTCTCGTTTCATGGCACCAAAACCATGACCACCGGCGAAGGCGGCATGTTCGTAACCTCGGATCGTGCGTTGTACGAGCAGGTGTTGGCGCTGTCTAACCATGGCCGCGTAGCGGGGCAGAGCAAGCAGTTCTGGCCCGACGTATTGGGCTTTAAGTACAAAATGTCCAACGTGCAGGCGGCGCTCGGTTGCGCGCAGTTGCAGCGCATTGACGAACTGACCGCGCGCAAGCAGGAAATCTTACGCACCTACCGCGAACTGCTGGGCGATTTGCCTGGGGTGGCGTTAAACCCTGAACCCGCCGGGGTTACCAACGGCGCTTGGATGCCGACTGCGGTTTTTGCAGCGGCGCTGAACATTACCCGCGAGCGCCTGCAAGAGCGCTTCAAACTGGCTGATATCGACGCCCGGGTATTTTTCTACCCGCTGTCCGAGCTGCCGATGTTTGAGGGCTACGTGGCCAAGCCGATCGCCGCTGATGTTGCCGGGCGGGCGATTAATCTCCCCAGTTTCCATGACATGACCCGCAGCGACATCGAGCGCGTCAGCCAGGTGATTATTGAGCTGCACCGTGAGGCGCAGGCATGAGTACGGTGGTCATATCCCAGCCCATGTACTTGCCCTGGGCGGGTATGTTCGAGCAGTTGATGCTGGCCGACGACTTTGTTTTTTTTGACGACGTGCAGTTCGCCAAGGGCTTTATCAACCGCGTGCAATACAAAACTGCCGACGGTTCGAGCTGGCTGACGGTGCCATTGAAAAAGCACCCGCGCGACAGCCGCATTTGCGATGTGTTGGTGGCCGATGACAGCGACTGGCGCAGCAGCCATTTGCGCGCGTTGGAACTGTCGTTGGCCGGCACGCCTTATTTTGCCGATGCCATGGGCCTGGCCGAGAACCTGCTGCGCCAGACCGACTTGAGCTTTGTTGAAATGCTTATGCAGGGCTTTGTCAGCGTCGCCGACTACTACCAACTGCTGGCGGGCAAACGGTTACACCAGTCTTCGGCATTCGCCACAGAATCGCGCAAAAGCGCGCTGATACTTGAGTTGGTACAGCAGGTAGAGGGTACGCGCTACGTCACGGGCCACGGCGCCCTTAACTATCTGGACCATGAAGCCTTTGAGGCTGCCGGTGTTGAGGTGGCGTATATGAACTACAGCAAGCGTGAATACCCGCAGAAATTCCCACCGTTTACGCCTTACGTCACGCTGCTCGATCTGGTCGCCAACTGTGGGCGCGACGGCAAGCAGTACTTAGGTTCAGCCGTTATGCCGTGGCGCCAGGCCATGGCCGAAAGAGCAATTGCCCATGAATAACCCATTGGACAAAGTGGCGGCGGAGTACAAGCCAGGTTCGGCAACGTCGGTGGAAAACGAGCTGATCCTTAACTGGTATCCACCGCGTATTCTGGCGCGCCTGGGGCCGCTAGAAGGCGCTGCGTTGCTGGAGCTGGGCCTCGGTCATGGCTACACCACGGCGTTGTTTAACCGTCACTTCTCCCGGCACGTGGTGGTTGAGGGCTCTGGGGCGGTGATTGAGCTGTTCCGCGCGCAGTATCCAAAACTGGATATCGAATTGGTCGAAAGCTACTTCGAGCATTACCACAGCGACAGCCGTTTCGATGTGGTGATGATGGGTTTTATCCTTGAACACGTCGACGACCCGGCGTTGGTGCTGCGCCGCTTTAAGCCGCTGCTTAAACCCGGTGGACGCCTTTACGTCGCCGTGCCCAATGCCAAGTCGTTGAATCGCCGGCTCGGGCTGGCCATGGGCAAAATCAACGATATCTACGAACTCAATGCCAACGATCACGCCCTGGGGCATCAACGCCAGTTTTGCCGCGACACACTGAAAGCCTTGCTTACCGAGGAAGGGTTTCGCGTGACGTGGGAGGAGGGCATTTACCTTAAGCCGCTGCCGCTGGGGTATATGCAAACCATGCCCGAGGTGGACGAAAACCTGCGGGCGATGTGCGAGGTGGGGGTCGATTTCCCTGATCTGTGCGTGGGGCTGCTGATGGAAGTGGAGCTCGCTTGATGCCCACGGCGTTGGTGGTGGGCGCTACCTCCATGCTCGGTAAGCGCCTGGTCGCGCAGTTGCAGGCGCACGGCTGGCAGGTGATCACCGCCGGACGTCAGCCCGAGTGCGAGGTGTTTGTCGACTTGGGTGCCGCGCCCTGGACCGGGCGGGCCGACCAGCAGGCGGATGTGCTGTTTCACTGTGCCGCGGCATTTGCCGATGACTCGCCACAAGGTTGCTGGCTGAATGAAACGGTTAACGCGTTGGGCAGTTTGCAGGTGCTGGCATTGAGCGAGGCGTTTGCGTGTCGGCAGTTGATCTACGCTGGCAGCATTTCGTCGAGCTATCGCCAGGCGCCCACTGAGCTTGGCTCTTACGGCGCATCGAAACTACGCGGTGAGCAGTTGCTCGAGTGGGGCATGGCCAGGCAGCAGGGCAGCTTTTGCAGCTTGCGCCTTGCCCAGCTTTACGATGAACGTGGCGAATGCGCCGCGCACCAGTGGTGGTTTTCGCGCATCGTCGCTTATGCCGCGTCCGGCCAAGATTTGCGCTTGCCACCGGGCTCGGCGCTGCGCAATTTTGTTCATGTCGATGACGCTGCTGCACTGTTGATTCGTGCTGCCCGTGAGCACTGGCGTGGCGTTCGTTCGGTGGTGCATCCGCGCTCGCTCAGCACGGCCGAGATTGCCGAGCAGGCTTATGCCGTGTTCGCCCAGGGTGGACGAGTGCGGGTGGCTGACGACAAGCAACCGTTTCGTGAGGTGTTTATTCCCCAATCCGATCTGCTTGATTACCCATTCCGCTCACTTGAACAGGGGCTGTCGCAGATCCGCGCCGGCGGCTATGGGCAAGGCTTCGCTGCTTTGGATGTGGCTTGAGCCATGACGTGCACAGTGCTGGTAACCGGCGTGGGCGCCATCATTGGCCAAGGGATAATCCAGTCCCTGCGCCGGGCCGATTTTCCGTTGCGTATTCTCGGCCTGGACCGCAGCCCCGATGCCGTGGGTAAGCACAGTTGCGATGGCTTTTATGTAAAGCCGGCTGTCGCTGAGGAAAGCCAAACCTACGCCGATTTCTTGCGCAACCTGATCGAGCGCGAACAGGTTGATCTGCTGTTGCCGGGCATTGAGCAAGACGTTTTCTATTTCGACAGCCAGCGCCAACTGATGGCCGACTGGCCCGTGACCGTGGTGCTTAATACCCCCGAATTGATCAGCTTGGGCCGGGACAAATGGCTGCTGCACCAAGCACTGCTGCGTGAAGGCCTGCCGGCGATTCCCACGTTGTTGCCAAGTACTTGGGAAGATTGCCAGCGCCAGCTCGGTGCACCCCCTTACTGGGCCAAGCCACGGCAAGGTTCCGGCGGTCGTGGCCAAGGGCTGATCGAAGATGAATACGACTTTGCCTATTTCCAGCGCAAGCAGGCACCTAACTTGCTGATGCAGCGTCTGGTCGGCTCTGCCGCCGAGGAATATACCGTTGGCTTGTTTGGTTTCGGCGATGGCCGCGCCACTGCGCCGGCTATTTTGCGTCGGCGCCTGGGCGCGGGCGGCGCCACTTGGTCAGCCGAAACGGTTGCCAGCGATGCCGCCATAGAAGCCTTTTGTGATGGCCTGGTGCGTGCGTTTAAACCCATCGGGCCGACTAATTTTCAGTTTCGTAAAGAAGCTGAGCAGGCGTGGCTGCTGGAGATTAATCCGCGCCTCTCCGCTTCGATTTCCATACGCGCGGCGCTGGGCTGCAATGAAGCGCTGATGAGTGTCGAGTACTTTCATTTGCAGCGCTCGCCGACATTTACCGGCTTGCATGCCGGCCGGTGTTCGCGCTACATCGCCGACCATATCGAGTTTCTATGAGAGCCCAGGTCCGATGATCGCCATTCTTTCCGACGTGCATGGCAACTTCCCCGCGTTGCAGGCGGTGATTGCCCGAGCAGACCAGTTGGGCTGCGAGCGCATTATTTCGTTGGGCGATGTGACCGGCTATTACGCCGAGCCGCATAAATGCATTGAGTTGCTCGCTAGCCGTAACGCCACGCAACTGCTGGGTAACCATGACGCTTATTTGGTCGAAGGCACCGGCTGCCCGCGCTCGCGTTTGGTGTCGTCGTTGCTGGAGCATCAGCGCAAGGTAGTAACCCCTGCGCAGGTTGAGCTGCTGTCAGGGCTGACCTCGGCGTATCAGGAAGGCAACGCCACCTTTGTGCATGGCGGTTGGGAAGACCCGCGCGACCAATATATTTACCGCGTCTCCCGTGAGTTGCTGGCGGGCGACTATCGCTTCTATTTCTCCGGCCACACCCATGTGCAAATTGTCGTTGAACTCGGCGCCAAGACCTATTGCAACCCTGGCTCGGTCGGCCAGCCGCGTGACGGCGATAATCGTGCGGCCTTTGCAATTTTTGATGGTGAGCAGATACAGCTGCAGCGCGTGGCCTACGATATCGACGCCACCGTTCAGGCTATGCAAGCGGCCGGCTACAGCGAGTCGCGGCTATGGGAAAACTTATATATCGGTGCGCAGATCGGCGGGCGTATCGACCAGGTGATCATCGACGACGGAGCAGCACCCAGTGACTGACGACAACGAACAATTCCACAACGAAGTCGAGCGCAATATTCAATCTGCTGGCAACGACGCGTCGCTGAAAGCGGACTCCCTGGCGTGGATGCTCAAGGCCGGCGGCGAGCATCGCTACTCATATAACTTTTCCTGGCTGGGGCGGCCGATCATTCAGTACCCGCAGGACATTCTGGCCATGCAGGAGTTGGTCTGGAACATCCAGCCAGACTTGATTATCGAGACCGGCATTGCCCGCGGCGGCTCGCTGATTTTCTTCGCCTCGATGCTGGAATTGAACGCCGCTTGTGGGGGCCCGGCAGATGCGCGCGTGGTGGGTATTGATATTGATATCCGCGAGCACAACCGTCAGGCCATCGAAGCGCACCCCATGGCCAAGCGGGTGACCATGATCAGCGGCTCCAGCATTGCCGCCGAGGTGATTGAGCAGGTTAAGCAATTGGCGGCGGGTAAAGCGCGAGTGCTGGTGTCGCTGGACAGCAACCACACCCACGCGCACGTGTTGGCCGAACTTGAGGCCTATGCGCCGCTGGTGACGGCCGGTAGTTACTGCGTTGTGTTCGATACGGTGATTGAAGACACGCCGCCTGAGCTGGTTGGCGACCGCCCATGGGCGCCCGGCAATAGCCCGAAAACCGCCGTGTTTGAGTACCTCAAGCAGCACCCTGAATTTCAGGTTGATGGGCGGATGGACTCTAAACTGCTGATCAGCGTTGCGCCGCAGGGCTACCTCAAGCGCAGTTGAAGTGCAGCAACCGGGGCATTGGCCAATATCTTGCTATTGCTCCCGGAACCGGTCCGTTCGTCAGTTTCTTGACTGTGGCGCCGTTTCAAGCCAATAGGGAGCGTTCATGTCTTACGTAGAAAGCCGCATCGTTGTCAGTGTGCCCGTGTACAACGAAGGCCCCTACATTCTCGAAACGTTGCAGTCGTTGCAGGCGCAAACCTATACCGACTTCAAGGTGTTGGTCGCCGACAACGCGTCCACCGATGAAACGCAGCAGATCTGTCGCGACTTCTGTGCTGGTGACCCGCGCTTTACCTATGTACTGCATGAAAAAAATCTCGGTGCCTCGGCCAATTTCCACTATTGCTTTGAGCAGTCGCGCTCCGAGTTTTTTATGTGGCTGGGCGGGCACGATCTGCTCCATCCCGAGTTTATCCAGCTGGCGCTGGGCAAAATGCTTGAGAACGATAGCGTCAGCCTGGTTTACGGACAGACCCATTGGATTGATGAACAGGGCAAAACCCTGGCTAATACCAATGGCGGCAACTATGTGTTTAGCGAACCGCTAGCGGCGCACGAGCGCTATTTGAAGGTGTTGTATGCGCTGGATCGCTGTGAGCCGGTTAACCAGCTGATTCGACGCAAATTCATCGACATGGAGTTTCGCCCGGTTGTTAGCGCGGACCTGGCGTTTCTCTGCAGCCTGGCAGCGCACGGGCCGTTCGCCCGGGTGGAAAAGCAGCTCTATATCCGCCGCGAAATTAGCAAGCGCGACAGTACCGCCATGGAACGCATGACCGGTACCAAGAGCCTGCCGCAATACCATCAACTGGCTGAGCTGTTTATTGACAGCATTAACGCCCACCCCGCGATTGCCCCTACGTTCAAACCAATGGTGATTGGCCGTGTGCTGAACTGGATGAACGAACGCTTTGGGTTGTTCTCACCACCAGCTGCAACGCTAAGCACGCCAACTGTGGACCGGCCCGCGCCGTTCTTTAGCGTGCTGATGCCGGTATACAACCGCGAACGTTATGTAAAAGAAGCGCTGGATTCGGTGCTGTCGCAAAGCGATGGCGATTTTGAGTTGATCGTTGTTGACGACGGCTCAACCGACCGCTCGCTGGAGATTATTGCGGCCATCAACGACCCGCGTCTGACCTTGATCCGCAACGCCCATGGCGGTGGTCCGGCAGCGCGTAACACTGGCATCCGCACAGCCAAGGGCGAGTGGCTGGTGTGGATCGACAGCGACGACCGCCAGGCAGCGGGTGCACTGGCGGCTATTCGCGGGGCAATCGCCGCCTGCCCAGGCGCTGACGTTTTTTATGGCGATTTGGAGATTTTCGACGACGGCGAGCCGGATAAACTCTGGCGCACCCACTACCCGGACTTCTTCGGTCAGTCGCTGTTGCCCCAGCTGATCCACGGCAATTGCCTGCCTAACCCGGGCACGGCAGTGCGGCGTGCGCTTTACCAGCGCTGCGGTGGCTACGACGAGCGCTTTACGCGCTGTCATGACTTCCAACTGTGGACCCGTTTGGCCGGTAGTGCGGTATTCAAAAAAGTCGATACGGTACTTTGCCATTGGCGCCAGCATGGCGAGAGCTTGTCCAGCGCCAAGACCCGCGCTTTTGAAGCCAAAGTCGCGCTGGATATGTTTGCCCGTTATCCCGCCAGCCAATTGTTTCCGGACTTGGGCGATGACGCCCTGGGCGTGGCGCATGCCTGCCTGCGTCTGTCGAAAATCCTTAAAAGCCTGGGCGAGTATCAGAGCGCGTTGGCCTATGCCTACCGCGCTCGCGCGCTGGGTATGACCGATAGCGAATACAGCCAGGAACTGCACGAGGTGGCGCCGCTAAGCCATGAGCCGACCTTCTCGGTCATTCTTACCACCTACAACCGCGCCGATTTGCTGGTGGATGCGCTCGATAGCTTGGCAGCGCAAACCTGGAAGGACTTTGAGGTCATCCTGATCAATGACGCCGGCGCGCCGGTGGAGCATGTGCTGCAAGGTTATGACTTCCCCATTACCTATCTGGCCC